>JBDKEX010000001.1:0-6857 GCA_039798985.1 Pseudomonadota bacterium
AACCCAGTGCGGGGGGTCGTTGGCAGTTGGCTGCAACAGCAGCATTTGCATCCAGTGACCAGCAGCCCATGAGCTTTCAAAATGGCGCAAGGGCCACGGGTGGGCATAAGCGGTTTTCTCAACCTCGGCCACCCGCAGCAAATCGTCTGCGCCCATGGCTTGCAGAACCCAGCGGTGCAGTGGCAATGCCGCGCCTTGCCCCATCATGCGGCACCCCCGTGGGCGGCTGCCGCACCGGCCTTCTCGGCTTTCATGCGCTCGCGCTCTGCCGTGGTTTGGGCCACTTTGTCGCGAACATACAGGGGTTGGGCCTGTTCAGCCGGCACCGCATGGCCCAGACGCCACAAACCCGGCGCCAAGCGCAGCAAGGCCGTGGCGGTGGGGCGGGCCGCGCACACCGGGTGGTGTTCCAGAGCCTCGCCCAGCCGTTCGGCGTACACAGCGGTGGCATTGCCCACCAAACACCGGTGTTGCACAGGGGGCAAGGCCTGCAACCACCCCAACAAAGCTTCGGGGGCCATCAACACGCTGGGGCCCATAGCCGAAAGCGACAACCGCCCGTCGGGCCCCACGGGCACTGCGGCGGCGTAGATTTCGTTCATTCGGGCGTCCAGCAGCGCTGCCATGGCGTCAGGTGTGGGCAGGCCGCGCTGTTGCAGTTGCCAGCGGGCGTCCTCTGCGGTGGCCAGCAGGGTGTTCACCGGCAGCACGGGCAGCCCTTGTGCCTTCGCGCCCCAAGCCAAACCTTGCACCACCGAACAGGCGGTGCGCAGGCCAGTGAACGAACCGGGCCCCTGGCCAAACACCACCGCGTCCAGTTCGGCCAGGCGCCAGCCCAGTTCGGCCAACCCTGACAAAATCAGCGGTATCAGCTGAGCCGACGCCTGTGCCCCGCCCGGGCCTTCGTGCTGCCAAAAAGGCGCATTGTCACCCGCTGGGCCCAGAGCCACGCTCAGCACTTCGGTGCTGGTATCCAGTGCCAACACCCGGTTCAAGGGCAAGGGTTGATCGTTGGACGTGTGCTCAAGGTCAGACATGTGCCAATTATCAACCCCTCGCATAATCCACCCATGCGATGTTTGATTTGGCTTTGGGTGTTTGCTGCCAGTTGGGGGGGGTTGAGCCCCGCCCAGGCGCAAACACTGCCGGCCAGCATTCGCCAAGCCCTGCAGAAAGCGCAACTGCCGGAAACGGCGCTCCATGTGTACGTGGCCCCGGTCCAGGTCGGGCAAGCCCCACTGCTCGCGCACCAGGCCAGCGTGCCCGCCAACCCCGCCTCTACGGCCAAGCTGGTCACCACTTTCGCCGCACTCGACCTGTTGGGCCCCGCCCACGTGTGGACCACGTTGTTGGCCACCGATGGCACGCTGCAACCCAACGGTTTGTTGCAAGGCAACCTTTACATCAAGGGGCAGGGCGACCCCAAAATGGTGACCGAGCGCCTGTGGCTGCTGCTGCAACAAGTCCAGTCCGCGGGTGTTCGCCAAATTCAGGGCGACCTGGTGCTGGACCGCTCGGCCTTTGCCGACACGGGCGTTGACCCGGCTGCGTTTGATGGCGAACCCCTCAAGCCCTACAACGCGGTGGCCAGCGCCCTGCTGGTCAACTACCAGTCCCAGCTGTTCCGGTTTGTGCCAGACGAGAACCAAAGCGTTGCCCACGTGAGCCTGCAACCTCCGCTGGCGGGGGTGAATGTGCCTGCGCAAGTGCCTTTGCGGCCCAACACCTCGGCCAGCGCCTGTGCTGATTGGCGCGGTCAGCTGCAGGCCGATTTTTCCAACCCACTGGGGCCCGTGTTTCTGGGCAGCTACCCCACGGGTTGCGGCGAACGCTGGTGGCCGATCGCCCACAGCCAACCCGACCGGTTCGCGCTTCGAGCGGTGGAAGGCATGTGGCGCCATATGGGGGGCGTTTTACAAGGGCAGGTGCGTTGGGGCCAGGTGCCCGCGCAACACACGCCCCGGGGTGTTTTTGAATCGCCTCCACTGGCCGAGGTGGTGCGCGACGTGAACAAGTTCAGCAACAACGTCATGGCGCAGCACGTGTTCCTGGCGCTGGCCCAACAGCGCTTTCCCAACCAGCCGGCCCACCCCAACGCTGCGCGCGAAGCCTTGTTGGCCTGGTGGCAACAGCGCATGGGGCCACAAGTCGCACCGCCGCAGCTCGACAACGGATCGGGCTTGAGCAGGGATGCCCGCATCAGCGCACAAAGTTTGGGGGCCATGCTGCAGGTGGCATACGCCTCGCCCGTGATGCCGGAGTTGGTGGCCTCCTTGCCGGTCAATGGCCGGGATGGCACCTTGCGCCGCCGTTCCACATCAGCAGCGGCCCATCTCAAAACCGGCAGCCTGCGGGACGTGCAGGCCATCGCGGGCTATGTGCACGCCCCCAGCGGCGAAAGAAAAGTGCTGGTGGCCATTGTCAACCACCCCAACGCGGGCGCAGCGCGCCCTGTGCTGGACGCACTGGTGGAATGGGCCGCTGCTCAACCCTGAAAAGCTGGAACTGGCCTCACAAAGGGGCCACCGCCACGCGGTCTCGCCCTTCATCGGCCGAGGTTTCAAGGGCACGCTCAGCACCCACCAACAAGTCCGGCATGGCGTCCAGCAAAGGCCGTTCTGCGGTGGGCGTGGCCCCGCACAAGGCCACGCTCAGGGTCACCAGAATCCATTGGTCCAGCACATTGAGGGGCTCGTGCCCAACGGCCTCTTTCAAGTCCTGGGCCAGCACCAAAGAACCGCCCAAATCCGAACCGGGCAACACCGCCAACAAGCGGCCTTCGCTCCAGTGCCCCAAGAGGTCATAGCCGCGCAGTCGCATTTGCAACCTTTGCGCCAAGGCCACCCAAAAAGCTTCTTTGAAAGCCACTCCGTGCAGCGCCACCTCTTGGGCGTAGCCATCGCACTCCAACACCATCACCGTCACCGGCTGCTTCAACCTGTCGCCCAGCGACACATACCGGGCCAATGCGTCCAGCAATGCCTCGCGCGTGTACAAACCCGTTTCGGGCCGGTACAGCAAACCAACCGATTGGCGAACAGTCAAGTCGGGCATGTCAGGCTCAGGCGGCGTCGGGCTGCTGCAATGGAGATGCTTGCTTGAAAGCGTCCAACTCGGCGCAAGCGGCGTCCACACCCATGATCAGCGGCCAACGGTTCAAGTCCACCTTGAAGCGGCGCGCGCTTTCAATTTGCGGCACCAAATACACATCGGCCAAGGTCGGGGTGTCGCCAAAGCTGAAACGGCCCCGGCGTTTGTCGTCGGCCAACAAAGCCTCGTAAGCGTCGAAACCGGCGGTGATCCATTTGCCAGCCCAAGCATCAATGGTGGCCTGGTCGGCCGCAAAGTGCTGGCGCAAGTGGTCCAGAATGCGCTTGTTGTTGACCGGGTGAATGTCGCACCCCACAATCGCCGCGAGGGCCCGCACGTGGGCACGGTCGTTCACATCGGCGGGCAGCAGGGCGGGCGTGGGGTGTTTTTCCTCCAGCCATTCGATGATGGCCGGCGACTGGATCAACACCCGCCCCTCAAAAGCCAACGCGGGCACCAGCTGTTGGGGGTTCACCGCCTTGAAGTCGTCGCTTCGATGGGCGTCGGTGCGCAAATCCACCGGCACGTACTCGGTTTGCAGGCCTTTGAGGTTGAGTGCAATGCGCAGCCGGTACGAGGTACCGCTGCGGAAAAAGTTGTACAGCTTCATGGCTTCAGTTTACCTGCGTACAGTGAGAGTTGGGGTGGATTTGCGCAAGGTCGGCGCATCACTCCAGGCTGATATTGGTTTTTTGTATCAGTTGCAGGTACTGGCGCGACTTGGTGTCGGCCTGCTTGTTGATTTCGTCAACCGACCAGGCCAGCGGCTCAAACGCATAGGTGTTGAAGCGCTCACGCACCTCGGCATCGGACAGCACCTTGAGCACGTCGGTGTGGATCTTGGCGCGCACCGGGGCTGGCACGCCCTTGGGGGTGACCAGCACCACAAAGGAGTTCACGTCCAACCCGGCCGGGCCACCGGCCTCGGCCACGGTGGGCACATCGGGCAGTTGCGGGATGCGTTTGGGCGCAGCCACGGCGAGGTACTTGATCTTGCCCGCCTTGTAAACGCCCTGGCTTGACGGAATGCTGGCAAAGCTCCAGGGCACATCACCGTTGGCCACCGAGGTGTAGAGCTGGCTCACCTCTTTGTATGGCACGTGCACCATGCGCGCGCCACTCAGCATGTCCAGCCATTCGGCGCCCAGGTGGCCCGGGCTGCCCACCCCCCAGGAGCCGTAGCTCACGGCATCGGGTTTGGCCTTGGCAGCGGCGACCAGGTCGCCCACGTTTTTCCATGGCGAACTGGCCGAAACCGCCACCATAAAGGGGGTGCGGAACAGCGGCGCGGTGGCGTCAAACGTCTTGAGGGTGTCGAAGTTGCGGGCCTTGTACAGGTGTGGCAGGGCTGAAAGGTGTTCGCTGTCGAGCTGCAGCAGGGTGTAGCCATCGGCGGCGCCGCGGCGTGCAGCTTCAATCGCAATGAATCCACCGCCACCGGGCTTGTTTTCCACGGTCACGGTTTGTTTCCACAGCACCGACAACTTGTTCGCCACCAGGCGCAACACGGCGTCGGGGCCACTGCCCACCGCAAATGCGGTGTACAGCGTGACCGGCTTGGTGGGAAAGTCACTCGTCTGTGCTTGGGCTGCCAAAGAGCTCAGGCCCAACACAGCGGCGGCGGTAACGCCCAAAACGTGGCGGCGGTTAGTTTGGTATTGCATGGGTAATCGTGTTCAAAAGATTCAAAAGAGGTTTATTCAGCCGGGCCCACGGTCAGCGCGATCTCGGCCACGCCTTGCACCCGGCCGGTGATTTGGTCGCCCGAGACCACCGCGCCCACGCCTTCGGGCGTGCCGGTGTAAATCAGGTCACCCGGCTGCAGGTGGTAGTAGGTCGACAGGTCGGCAATGATTTCGCGGATGTTCCAGATCAGCTTGTCCACGTTGGACGATTGCTTGGTCACGCCGTTGACCTCCAGGGCGATGGTGCCATCTTCAATGACACGGCCCTCCATCGGAACGATCTCAGAGCAGACCGAGCCTTCTTCGATGTCCTTGCCCGTGTCCCAGGGGCGGCCCTTGTCGCGCGCCACCAGCTGCAGGTCGCGGCGGGTCATGTCCAGGCCAGCAGCGTAGCCGTAGATCAGCTCGTGGGCGTTGGCCTCGCTCACGCGAAAGCCCGGCTTGCCAATGGCCAGCACCAGCTCCATCTCGAAGTGGTAGTTGCTGGTGCGCGGCGGGTAGGCCACGGTCGCACCGCTTTCCACCAGGGTTTGCGGGGACTTGGTGAAGTAGAACGCCTGCTCCACGCTCTTGTCCACCGGGCGGCCCATCTCGACGGCGTGGGCGTGGTAGTTGCGCCCCACACAAAAGATGCGGTTGATAGGAAAGCGCTCGGTCTTGCCCCGGATGGGCAGGGACTGCACGGCGGGCGGGTTGAACAGGTATTGGGTCATGTCAGGTTCCAGGGATGGGAGGTCAGGCGCGGACTTCGTACACGCCGAGCTTGCGGTGCAGCGGCGACTCGTCGGCCATGAAGATGAAGGCCGGCTGCTCGGCGCTCAGGTTCTTGAGCGTCACGGCGGTGTAGCCCGGTGCGCAGCAGGTGTCGGCCTCGGCCAGGGTGAAGGTCTGCCCCGCACCGTCCACGGTGACTTCGGCGCTGCCTTCGATCTGGTGGAACACCTGTGCCGGCGAGCGCGCGGGCAGGCGCAGGGTCTGTCCGGGCTTGAGCAGGAGGGCGTAGAAGCCCAGCACGTTCTCGGCATCTTCCCCGGTTTCGGGGTTGATGTAGGTGACCTGCACGCAGTCCAGCGCGGGCTGGTCGTCGGCCAAGGCCAGCAGCGCGGCGCGGGTGTCGGCCCAGGGGTAGCGCAGCATGGGGTAGCGTTTGTCGCTGCGCTGGAAGACGGTGGTGGGCGCTACCCCGGCCCGGGTCCAAATCCGGTCGCCACGCCCCGGGTTCACCTGCTGGCGCTCACCGTTGAGGTGGTAGCTGGCCTCCATGTAATAAACCAGCGGCAGGTCCAGCACGTCCAGCCAAACCACCGGCTCGGTGCCGTCGTGGCCGTGTTCGTGCCACAGCCCCGTGGGGGTGAGGATGAGGTCGCCCCGCTCCATGGGGCACTTCTCGCCGTCCACCGTGGTGTAGGCGCCTTCGCCTTCCACGATCATGCGCACGGCGTTGGGGGTGTGGCGGTGGCTGGGCGCCCATTCGCCGGGCAGCAGCAGTTGCATGCCCAAGTAAATGGCAGCGCTGGCTTGCATCTTCTCCAGGCCGTGCCCGGGGTTGGCCAGCACCAGCACGCGCCGCTCGGCTTTCTCGATCGGGGTCAGCTCGCCCGCCTTCAACAGCAGGGGCTTTAAGCTGGCGTAGGGCCAGTGGGTGGCGCGGGTCTGGCGCGTGGGTACCTTGGGCGGCAGCACGCCGCGCAGGCTGGGCCACAGCGGCACCAGGTTCAGCGCCTTGAGTTCATCGCGGTAGTCCTGCGGCAGGTCTTCTAAGCGGCCTCGTTCTTGCAATTTCGTCTCCGTAATGCAGTTTGCGAAAAGTCAGCGGGTGATTGGTTCAATCAAGGTGCAACATGACGCGCATGTTCTCGATCCGAACAGGGTAGGTGCGGATGTCTTCGGTCAACGGTGCGCACATGGCCTTGCCAGTACAGACGTCGAACCGCCCCTGGTGCAAGGGGCACTCGATTTCCCGGCCCTCCAAAAACCCGTCACTCATGCGCGCTTTGCCATGGGTGCAGGCGTTGTCTGTGGCGTAGACATCGCCATCCACCTCGTAGAGCGCAATGTCTTTTCCCGCCACCACCACGCCAA
>JBDKEX010000002.1:0-3787 GCA_039798985.1 Pseudomonadota bacterium
GGGGCCTGGTTGGCCAGCCTGGAGTTCATGGACCCGGCGTTCGAGCCCTCCTTGCGTTGGGAATGCCCCGACGGGCGGCCCCTGTGGTTGTACCAAGTGCCGTTCAAAAACAGGCACCAACCCACACGGTCTTGAAGCTGTTGAGCTTGGGTGTGGGTGTTTGCTTGCCTGCGCGCACCAACCCTCGTGCAAATGTGACACGCAAATATCACATTTTCCGGCGATGATGCGGGGGTGAACCCTCCTCAGAATTACGCTGCATTTGACCTTTCCAAAGGTGGAAAGACGCAACCCCCCAGTTCCGGCGATGATGCGGGGGTGAACCCTCCTCAGAATTACGCTGCATTTGACCTTTCCAAAGGTGGAAAGACGCAACCCCCCAGTCAGGGGGCCCAGCCCGTTGTAGGTGCGGCAGCGGCGCTCTCGGTTTCAATACCTCACTCGCTGGGCTTGGGGCTGGTGGCGTTTGCCCCCTTGGCCGCGCACATACCGGCCAGTTCTTTGGCGCTGTGGTCGGCGGCGGTACCGGGCGCGTTGATGGCCCTGCTTTCCCGGGGCAAGGGGGTGGTTTACGCCCCTTCAACCGCAGTGGCGCTTTTGTTTAGCGGCATGCTGGCGCTGGTTCTGCAGGCGGGGCAAGCCAGTGGCATTTCTGCGGGGCAGGCCTTGGCCATGGCCGGCGTGTTTGCGGCATTGGGGTTTTTGTTGCAGTGGTTCATGGCCCGGATGGGCTTGGCCCGTTTGGCTCGCTTCATCCCGGTTTCGGTCACGCAAGGCTTTTCTGCCGGTGTGGGTTTGACCCTGGTGTGGGGGCAGTTGTACGGGTTGGTGCGGGTCAGTGGATTTGAATGGAGTGCCTTGCTGTGGTGGCAGTTGGCCCTTGCTGCAGGTGTTGTTTTGTTGAGCCAAGGGCTCCAGCGGGTGTGGCCCCGGTTCCCGGCCCTGCTTTTGGCCGTGGTGCTGGTCAGCCTTTTTTGGTTCAGTTTTGCGCCTCAGGTGGTGGGGGTCAAAAGCGCGGCCGAGCCCATGGGTTTTATGCTCCCCCCGGTTCCTGATGCGTTGGCGGCCCCCTGGTGGGCCGTTTTGCGCCAATGCGGGTTCCAGCTGGCGTCGTTGTCATTGTTGATGGCGGTGGTCAACTCTCTGGATGTTTTGGTGTACCACCAGCAGTTGGAAACCGAGGTGGGGCAGCGAGGCTACTCCGAACGGGTGTTGGCCCGCGAAGGTTTGATCGGCGCTTTGTGCGCCCTTTGCGGCATGATTCCCGCTTCAACCAGTCCGTCCCGCTCCAGGGTTGCGCTGTCGTACACCGGGGCCCCCTCGCGCAGGGTGGGGCAATGGCACGCGCTGGGCTTGATTGCCGTGGCATTGACGGGGCATGTGTGGTTGCACCAGGTGCCGATCGCGGTTTTGATGGGCGCGTTGTTGATTGCCGGTGTGCGCATGGTGCCGTCTTCCATGTGGGGTTTTGAAAAATCCAACCTGCGCCGCATGAGCCTGGCCCAAAGCTGGTTGGTGGGCTTGGTTTTTGCCGCTTCCAGTGGGGCCATGGCGCTGCTGGCGGGGTTGGCGGTGGCCACGGCCGAGCTGCTCAGAACCTCAGGAAACCACGCCGTCCGGCGGATTCACCTTCGGGGTAAGCTCAGGTCGCGTCACGTGCGGCGGGCCGAGGTGGAGCTTTGGTTGGCTCCCAGAATGAAGTCGGTGGCGGTGTTTGAATTGCAGGGCATTGTGTCGTTTGGGGTGGCGGCGCTGGTGGTTGAGCAGGTGCGACAACACTTGGCGCACCACCGGTGCGTGATTCTGGACGCTTCGCGCGTGCCCTCCTGGGATGAAACGGGCTGCCTGCACCTGCGGGCCCTGGCCCACGAGCTTCACAAACAAGGCGTGGTGTTGGTTTTCAGCGGTGTGCGGGGGTGGGTGGCCCGGCGGCTGTTTGATTTGCACCTGCACGAGGACTTGGACCGTGCGCTGGAGTGGGCGGAAGAGCAAATCCTGGCCAGTTGCCCCGAACCGATGAAGGCTGCGGAGTCTTCGATGCCCGTGTTGGGCGAATTGGGCGCAGAAATGAACGCGCAAGACCGGCAGATGTTGGAGGCCCGCATGACCCCCAAACGGTTTGAGCCCAATGAAACCATCATACGGTTGGGGGATCATGACCGCACTTTGTTTTTGGTACAAAGCGGGACAGTGACGCTGTCAACGTCGGAAGTGCCCAATTCCGGTTTGAGGTTGGCGGTGATTGGTGCCGGCAGTGTTTTCGGCGAGATGGCTTTTTTGAACGGCATAGCCCGAACCGCCTATGCCCATGTTGGAGACAGCGGGGCCACCGTCAGTACCTTGTCGTGGGAGCAATTCCAAGAATGGAGTCAGGCATCTCCTGTAGCGGCGCTGGCCTTTGTGACGGCGCTGGCCAAAATGGGTATACGGCGCTTGGGCGCCACGTCCCAAGAGTTGCGCGCCGCCATGGAATAAAGCCTGCGGGTGCAAACACCTGCATGGGCAAGAGCGAGAGGCACCGGGTTCAAAAAATCTTACCCGGGTTCATGATGTTGGCGGGGTCCAGGGCCTGTTTCAGGGTGCGCATCATGGCAATCGCGCCGTCTCCGGCTTCGTCGCGCAGAAACCCCATTTTGTGCAAACCCACGCCGTGTTCACCGCTGCAGGTGCCTTGCAGGGCCAAGGCCCGCTGCACCAATTGGTGGTTCAGGGCCTCGGCGGTGGCACGCTCTTGCGCGTTGTCGGGGTCGATCAGGTAGCCGAAATGGAAGTTGCCATCGCCCACATGGCCGACCAAAAAATAGGGCAGCCCGCTGGCGTCGGCCTCGGCCACAGAATCCAGCAGGCAGTCGGCCAGCCGGCTGATAGGCACACAGGTGTCGGTGGAAATGGCGCGGCAACCGGGCTTGCTCTGGATGGCAGCAAAGTAGGCGTTGTGCCTTGCTGTCCACAACCGGGTGCGGGCTTCGGGCGTGGTTGCCCATTCAAACGCCTCGCCGCTGTGGTCGTGGGCCAGTTCCTGCACCAGTTCGGCTTGTTCTTTCACACCGGCCGGTGAACCGTGGAACTCCATCAGGAGCATGGCGCCTTCGCGCAGGCCCAGCGTGGCATAGGCGTTGACCATGCGCACGGTGCCCGCGTCGATCAATTCGCAGCGTGCAATGGGAATGCCCATCTGGATGATGGCGATGGTGGTGCGCACCGCGGCTTCGATGCTGGGGAAAGAGCATATGGCGGCGGAAATGGCCTCGGGCAAGGGGTAGAGCTTGAGGGTCACCTCGGTCATCACGCCCAGGGTGCCTTCGCTGCCCACGAACAGGCGTGTGAGGTCGTAGCCCGCGCTGCTTTTTTTGGCCCGGCTGCCGGTGCGAATGACTTGCCCTTGCGCAGTGACCACTTGCAGCGCGAGCACGTTCTCACGCATGGTGCCGTAGCGCACGGCGTTGGTGCCGCTGGCCCGGGTGGCGGCCATGCCACCAATGGAAGCGTCGGCACCGGGGTCAATCGGAAAGAACAGGCCGTGGCTTTTCACGGCTTCGTTCACCGCCTTGCGGGTGACGCCGGGTTGCACGGTTACGGTCAGGTCCTCGGCATTGATTGAAAGCACCTGGTTCATGCGGCCAACGTCCAGGCTGATGCCGCCTTGTACGGCCAGCAAGTGCCCTTCGAGCGACGAACCCACGCCGAACGGGATGACGGGCACCTGGTGGTGGGCACACAGGGTCACCGCATCGGCCACGTCTTGGGTGGATTCTGCGAACACCACCGCAGCGGGTGGGGGCACCGA
>JBDKEX010000003.1:0-15179 GCA_039798985.1 Pseudomonadota bacterium
CTGGATAGCGCCCACCGAAATACCGGCTTCAGCTGGCGAGCAAGGGCCAGGCGATATCACCAACCGGTCTGGGGCACGGGCCGCAATGCCTTCCACGGTGATTTCATCGTTGCGGAACACCTCGACCTCAGCGCCCAGTTCGCCAAAATACTGCACGATGTTGTAGGTGAAAGAATCGTAGTTGTCCACCATCAGGAGTTTGGTGCGGCTCATTGCAGGCCCTCCTCGACCAGTTCGCTGGCGCGCAACACGGCGCGCGCTTTGTGTTCGGTTTCTTTCCATTCCAGCTCGGGCACCGAGTCGGCCACCACACCGGCAGCGGCTTGCACATGCAGCATCCCGTCTTTGATGACGCCCGTTCGAATGGCGATGGCCACGTCCATGTCTCCGGCGTAGCTGAGGTAACCGCAGGCGCCGCCATAAACACCGCGCTTGACCGGCTCCAACTGGTCGATCACCTCCATGGCGTGCACCTTGGGCGCTCCGCTGAGCGTGCCTGCGGGGAACGAGGCTTTGAGCACATCCATGTTGGTCAGGCCGGGCTTGAGTATGCCTTCTACGTTGCTGACAATGTGCATGACATGGCTGTACCGCTCCACCGCAAAGGCCTCGGTGACCTTGACGCTGCCAATGTTGGCTATGCGCCCAATGTCGTTGCGGGCCAAATCGATGAGCATGACGTGTTCGGCGCGCTCTTTGGGATCGGCGAGCAGCTCTTTTTCAGCGGCTTGGTCTTTCTCGGGGGTGGCGCCACGGGGTCGGGTGCCCGCCAGGGGGCGGATGGTGACTTTGGTGCCTTCGTCGGTTTGCTCCTGTCGCACCAAAATTTCGGGCGACGAGCCCACCACCTGGGCATCGTCCAGGTGGTAGTAGTACATGTAGGGGCTGGGGTTGAGGGTGCGCAGAGCCCGGTAGAGGCTGAGCGGGCTTTGTGTGTAGGATTTGCTGATGCGCTGACCCATGACGATTTGCATGAAATCGCCCGCGCGGATGAGGCTTTTGGCGCGTTCCACGGCGTTCAGAAAGTCGGCCTTGGCGTAGGGGCGAATTTCCGCGGCCGGCGCGGCGGCATGCACCTCGGGCACCTGCACCGGCACCCGCAGGCGGGCCTTGAGCTCCTGAAGCCGGGCCTGGGCGCGGTCGTAGGCGTTGGGTTCGGCTGGGTCGGCGTACACCATCAAATGCAACTTGCCGCTGAGGTTGTCAATGACCGCCAATTCCTCGCAGTGCAGCAGGTGGATGTCGGGCATGCCGATGTCGTCGGGCGGGCAGGTTTGCGCGAGCTTTTTCTCGATGTGGCGCACCGTGTCGTAGCCAAAGTAGCCGGCCAGACCACCGCAAAAGCGCGGCATGCCCGGGCGCAAAGCCACCTTGAAGCGCTGTTGGTAGGCCTCAATAAAGTCCAGCGGGTTGCCTGAGGCGGTTTCTACTACCACGCCATCGCGCAACACCTGGGTTTGGGCCTGGGCACCGAACCCGGTGGAACGCAGCGCCACACGGGCGGGCATGCCAATAAAGCTGTAGCGACCAAAACGCTCGCCGCCCACCACAGATTCCAGCAAAAAGCTGTTGCGTCCGCCGTCTTGCACATGGGCCAGTTTGAGGTAGAGCGACAGAGGGGTTTCGAGGTCGGCAAACGCTTCGGCGGTGAGCGGTATGCGGTTGTAGCCCTGACGGGCCAAGTCTTGGAATTCGGTTTCGGTGATCACGGATGAGCCTCCTGCAGCTCGGAGCCCCGCTGGGCGCGGAGCGTTCATTCAAACCATTGCCCGTGGTGGGCGCCTGGGCGCAAAGCCCCAACGTTTCAAGCAGCTGTTGGCTTGCGCCAGGGCCAAGCCTCCTGGCCACATTGCGGGGCCAGGTGGGGGTTGCGGGCGTTGCTTGGAATGAACATAGAGCTAGTGTAGCAAACGCGCGGGCTGGCAGCCGTTCCAGCCACCACTGCGGCGGACTATGATGGCAGGTTGCCTTCGACCCACGCTTTTCGTGCACGCCGTGAAATCTACCGCCCCCGACTTGTCTGCCCCCAACGAACCGGCCCCTGCCGGCACCTACCTGCGCGATGCCTGGCGCCGCCCTATGTTGAGCGTGCGGGGTGCACGCACCCACAACCTCAAAAACATAGACCTGGACATTCCGAAACATGCGCTGGTGGTGATCACGGGCCTGAGCGGCTCGGGCAAATCGAGCTTGGCTTTTGACACCCTGTACGCCGAAGGACAGCGCCGTTACGTAGAAAGCCTGAGCGCTTACGCGCGCCAGTTTTTGCAGTTGATGGACAAGCCGGACGTGGATCTGATTGAAGGGTTGAGCCCGGCTATCAGCATTGAGCAAAAGGCCACCAGCCACAACCCCCGGTCCACCGTGGGCACGGTGACCGAGATACATGATTACCTGCGCCTGCTGTTTGCGCGGGCGGGCACGCCGCACTGCCCCACGCACGATCTGGCCCTGCAAGCCCAAACCGTGAGCCAAATGGTGGACGCGGCGCTGGCCTTGCCCGAAGACACCAAGCTGATGGTGTTGGCCCCGATTGCGCGTGAGCGCAAAGGTGAATTCACCGACACCCTGGCCGAACTGCAAGCCCAGGGTTACGTGCGTTTCCGGCTCAACGGGCAGGTACTGGAAGCCGCCGACATGCCCGCGCTGGCCAAAAACGAAAAGCACAACTTGGATGTGGTGGTAGACCGCCTGAAAGTCAGGCCCGATGCCCAGCAACGCTTGGCCGAGAGCTTTGAAGCCGCGCTGCGCTTGGCCGATGGGCGCGCCATTGCGCTGGAAATGGACACGGAGGTGGAACACCTCTACAGCGCCCGGTTTGCCTGCCCCTTGTGCAACTACGCCATCAGCGAGCTGGAGCCGCGTTTGTTTTCGTTCAACTCGCCGGTGGGCGCCTGCCCCAGCTGCGACGGGTTGGGCCAAACCGAGGTGTTTGACCCGGCGCGGGTGGTCGCCTTCCCGACCTTGAGCCTGGCCAGTGGCGCCATCAAGGGCTGGGACCGGCGCAACGGCTACTATTTTTCAATGGTAGAAAGTTTGGCCGGGCACTACGGTTTTGATGCTGAGGCCCCTTGGGAAAGCCTGACCGAAACGGTGCGTCAAGCGGTGCTTTACGGCTCGGGCACCGAGGACGTGGCGTTTCACTACACCGTGGACTCGGGCGCATCTGCAGGCAAACCGGTGGTAAAAAAACACCCGTTCGAGGGCATTGTTCGCAACTTCGAGCGGCGTTACCGCGAAACCGACAGCACCGCCGTGCGCGAAGAACTGGCCCGCTACCGCGCCACCCACGCCTGCCCCGCCTGCAAGGGCGCGCGCTTGCGCCCGGAAGCGCGCCACGTGTTTGTGGGCGAAGGGCCGCAACGCCGTGCGATTTTTGACATCAGCCACATCACCCTGGGCGAAGCGCAGGCATACTTCAACCAGTTGCAACTCAAAGGGTCCAAGGCCGACATTGCCGACAAAGTGGTGCGTGAAATTGCATCGCGGCTCAAGTTTTTGAACGACGTGGGCTTGAATTACCTGAGCCTGGACCGCAGCGCGGAAACCTTGAGCGGGGGCGAGGCGCAACGCATTCGGCTGGCATCGCAAATCGGCTCGGGCCTGACCGGGGTAATGTACGTGCTGGACGAACCCAGCATAGGCCTGCACCAGCGCGACAACGACCGGCTGATCGACACCCTCAAGCACCTGCGTGACCTGGGCAACAGCGTCCTGGTGGTGGAACACGACGAAGACATGATCCGAACCGCCGACCATGTGATAGACATGGGCCCGGGCGCGGGCGTGCACGGTGGCCAGGTGATGGCGCAGGGCACCTGCGCCGAGGTGATTGCCAACCCAGCGTCGTTGACCGGGCAGTACCTTTCTGGCGCGAAACAGATTGCCGTGCCCCGCCAGCGCACCGCATGGTTGCCAGAAAAGGTGCCAGAAGCGGCCCCCGCCCCCAAAAACAAGAGGGCGGTTCAATGGGTGCCCAAAGTGGCGCCGCCTGCCAGTACCGGCAGCGGCTTGCAAACCCTGCGGGTGGTCAACGCCACCGGGCACAGCCTCAAAGGCGTGACGGTGGACTTCCCGGTGGGGCTGCTGACCTGCGTGACGGGCGTGAGCGGGTCGGGCAAATCAACCCTGGTGAACGACACGCTGTACCGCGCTGTGTCGCGCCACCTGTACCGCAGCCACGACGAGCCGGAACCCCACGAGGCGATTGAAGGCCTGGAACACTTTGACAAAGTGATCAACGTGGACCAAAGCCCGATTGGGCGCACACCGCGCAGCAACCCCGCAACCTACACCGGTTTGTTCACGGGCATACGCGAGCTGATGGCCGAAGTGCCCACCGCACGGGAACGCGGCTATGGGCCGGGCCGGTTTTCGTTCAACGTGGCGTCGTCGTCGGGCGGAGGCCGCTGCGAGGCCTGCCAAGGCGACGGGGTTGTGAAAGTGGAAATGCACTTTTTGCCCGACGTGTATGTGCCCTGCGACGTGTGCCATGGCCAGCGCTACAACCGCGAAACGCTGGAGGTGTTGTACAAAGGCAAGAACATTGCGCAGGTGCTGGACCTGACCGTGGAACAGGCGCACGCCTTCTTCAACGCCGTGCCCACCCTGCAACGCAAACTGCAAACCCTGCTGGATGTGGGGCTGAGCTACATACGTTTAGGGCAAAGTGCCACCACCTTGTCGGGTGGCGAAGCGCAGCGTGTAAAACTGGCGCAAGAACTGAGCAAACGCGACACCGGCCGCACACTCTACATATTGGACGAACCCACCACCGGCCTGCACTTTGGCGACATTGAGCTGCTGCTCAAGGTGCTGCACCAGTTGCGGGACGCGGGCAACACGATTGTGGTGATTGAACACAACCTGGACGTGATCAAAACCGCCGACTGGGTGGTGGACATGGGCCCCGAGGGTGGCGCGGGCGGTGGCACCTTGGTGGTGGCCGGTACTCCCGAAACCGTGGCCCAACAAATGGGCAGCCACACCGGGCGTTACCTGGCCCGGCACCTGCAAAGCACAGATCCCACCCCGCACTAGCGCCGGATCAACGGGTCAAGTCTTCAATCGCGTCGATGACCATGCTGGTGCCCACTGCGATCAGCAAAATGTCGCCAGCGACACGCACAAAGTCGTGACCGGCAGGCGGCACGCCGAGCTTGATCCGCAACTCAGCAGGAATGGGGTAGGTGACCACGTCAGCAGGGAGCCGCTGCCCCACCGCCCATTTTTTGGCCTGGCCCGGGGGCAGGCACCCGTTGCCTTTTTTGGCCAAACCCGGAGGGCACTTGCCTGCTGCCACCTGCGGCGCGAAATAACGGCTCGCCTCACGGCGTTGAGCGTCTCCAAAAAACACGCCGACGCTCACAGACGCGGCAGCGCCGCCGTCCGCTTGCTGATGCTTGCTGGGCTTGCCTTCTTGTTCCCACTTCTTTTTGCCGTTACCCACACCCTCGGGCTTCTCAGCCGAAACCGGTGTTGCAAAGCTGGTCAAAGCGAAAATGACGCTTGCTGCCAAAGCAGAGATGGTCGGTTTCATGGGGAAATTCCTTTTCAAAGCAAAAGTTTATTCAATGACAGCACCGGTAGGCAAGCCCTGCGGTGAACACAAAGCTGTTGGGGCGCTGCACCAAGGGGCTGCTGGCGGCAACGCCCGTCAAAACCGAGGCATTTGCGCTGACAAACGCCACCCAATGGGTGTCCAGCGCAGATGTGTAGCCCCAGCCCAGCTGAATGCCATCCCACCCAGCAGACAAAGTGTAGGGCGACACCCCCGACACCGCCCCCACGCCGTAGCGCCCTTGCATGTAAACCCGGTTGCCCCCCGCTGCGCCCAGCGAGGCCTCCCAGTAGGTTTTTTCAGACACCGGGTACCGGTAGCGGATTTGGGTGGAACCTGAAAGCCCGCCGCCTTTCCCCAACAGGTCCTGCGAGGCGCTTGCGCCCACCGACCAACGGTCTGACAGCGAATAGCCCACGGTGACACGCCCACGCAAAGTGCCTGGCAAATCGGTGCCCGCAATGCCTTCCACCTCGGGGCGCCCTTGGTCGTGTCGCAAAGCGGTGCTGAGCGACCACTTGTCACCGCTGATGAGTGCTGCACTCACGCCCGCCTCCACGGGTGCGCGCCCCAGTGCAAGCAAAGCGCTGGCCCGCCCAGAAGCCACCCTCAGGCGACCCAAACGAAAAGCAAACAAGGGGCGCAAGGACAAGTGGGCCCCCGCGTCTGAAAAATGGGCGTCGCCCAGCGCCAGGGAGGCTCCCACCAAATAATCTTTGCTGGCCTCAAGGTCCAAATGATCTGCCCACACCGAACATGAACCCCACGCCAAACACAGGGCAACCAAACGGTTGCCGGCCCACCGCCAGAGACACAGAAACTTCAATGCATCGCACATACGCTGCATCATACGGGGGTACGAAACCCCCACTTTCACAGCACAATGAAGCCCCATGAATGCTTATGACTTTGACTTGTTGGTGATAGGGGGTGGCAGCGGCGGCGTGCGGGCAGCGCGCATGGCTGCGCAACGCGGTGTGCGCGTGGCTTTGGCCGAGGCCTTGGGGCAAGACGGCCTGGGCGGCACTTGCGTGAACCTGGGTTGCATTCCCAAAAAGCTGTACAGCTACGCCGCACACTTTGCCGAAGCCTTTGAGGAATCCCATGGCTACGGCTGGGAGGGACCCGCCCCAACGCTGAACTGGGAGACACTGAAAAGCAACCGCGCCCGAGAAATTGCGCGGCTCAACGGTGTGTACGCCAACCTGCTGCGCCATTCGGGGGTGACCTTGTTGTACGGCTACGCCCAGTTGCAAGACCCCCACACCGTGCGTCTGGCAACGCTCAACGGCGACGGCTCACCCGGCCACACCCAACACAGCGCAGAACGGATTTTGATAGCCACCGGCGGCACACCGCACGTACCGCACTTTCAGGGGCGCGAGCATGTCATTACATCGAACGAGGTGTTTGACCTCAAGCCTTTCCCAAAACGCCTGCTGGTGGTCGGGGGCGGCTACATTGCCTGCGAATTTGCGTCTATTTTCAACGGGCTGGGGGCCCAGGTGACCCAGTTGTACCGGGGCGACCAGATCCTGCGTGGGTTCGACGACGAGGTGCGCCACTTCGCAGCCGCCGAAATGCAAAAAACCGGTATCGACCTGAGGCTCAACACCGGGGTGGTGCGCATTCACCGCGAAAACGACGGCCTGCACACGCTGCTGGAAAATGGCAACCAAATCACGGTAGATGATGTGCTCTACGCCACGGGGCGGGTACCCAATGTGGCGGGGTTGGGGCTGGAACAAGTGGGCGTGGCACAAGACGCGCAAGGGGCTGTTTTGGTGAACGACACCTACCAAACCAATGTGCCCAGCGTTTATGCCCTGGGCGACGTGACCGCCCGGGTGCAGTTGACACCCGTGGCTCTGGGCGAAGCCATGAAACTGGTTGACCACCTGTTTGGCCCGCCACCCGGAAAGGCCCCGCGATCCATGGGCTACGAAAACATACCCACCGCGGTGTTCACCCACCCCAACATTGGCACCGTAGGCGACACCGAGGCCCAGGCCCGCGCCAAGTATGGTCGTGTGACCGTGTTTCGTTCCGAGTTCAAGGCGCTCAAACACACGCTGAGTGGCAGCACCGAACGCACTTTGATGAAACTGGTGGTGGACAACGCCACCGACCGAGTGGTGGGCCTGCACATGGTGGGTGCCGAAGCAGGTGAAATTGTGCAAGGCTTTGCTGTGGCCATGAAAGCCGGGGCCACCAAAGCCGTGTTTGACAGCACGTTGGGCATTCACCCCACTGCAGCCGAAGAATTTGTGACCATGCGCGAGCCGGTGCCCACACCACCCGCCCCGTGAACCCTTCAACCCACCGCTTGCGCAGCACCGCCATGACAACGCCCGCCAACCCACAACAGCCCATCGCCCCTCCGTTCACGCCGCCCGCGCGTTTCACCCAACCCGAAGCCGCGCTGGCACAGGTTCAAGCGCTGTACCTGCAAGCAGTCACACACCTGCGCAACGCGATGCAAGACTATGTGAACACGCCAAACCAAGGGCATTTGGTCAGGCAGCGGGCTTGTTACCCGTTTGTTCGCTTGCACACACAAACATCGCACCGTTTGGGCGACGAGGCCCAGACCCGCTTGAGCTACGGTTTTGTGGCCGGCCCAGGCCGGTTTGAAACCACGCTGACCCGACCCGACCTGTACGCCGACTACTACCTTGCGCAGTTCCGCTTGCTGCTGGACAACCACGGCGGTGAACTGGAAGTGGGCACTGGCAACCAACCCATACCGGTGCATTTTGCGTTTGCGGAGCACGACCATGTAGAAGGCAACATGACGGCCGACCAACGCGAACGGCTGCGCGATGTGTTCGACTTGCCCGACCTGACCGCCATGGACGACGGAATCGCCAACGGGACCCACAGCCCCGGCCCGAACGAACCCCAACCCCTGGCCCTGTTCACCGCCCCGCGTGTGGACTATTCGCTGCAACGCTTGCGCCACTACAGCGGTACAGCGCCTGGCTGGTTCCAAAATTTCGTGCTGTTCACCAACTACCAGTTCTACATCGACGAGTTCATCAAACTCGGCCATGCCGAAATGGAGCGCGAAGACAGCAACTACATTGCCTTTGTGGAGCCTGGCAACCTGGTCACACGCAGGGCGGGCCTGTCGCCGCAGGCCTCTGACGCCTTGGGTGCAGCGCTGCCACGCCTGCCCCAAATGCCTGCCTACCACCTGTTGCGCGCAGACCGCAGCGGTATCACCATGGTCAACATTGGTGTGGGCCCCAGCAACGCCAAAACCATCACCGACCACATTGCCGTGCTGCGCCCACACGCCTGGCTGATGCTGGGCCACTGCGCGGGTTTGCGCAACACCCAGCAGTTGGGCGACTACGTGCTCGCCCACGCCTACGTGCGCGAAGACCATGTGCTGGACGAAGAACTGCCGCTGTGGGTGCCGATCCCGGCTTTGGCAGAAATACAGTTGGCCCTGGAAGGGGCGGTGGCCGATGTGACCGGACTGGCCAGCGGCGAACTCAAGCGCATCATGCGCACGGGCACGGTGGCCAGCACCGACAACCGCAATTGGGAGCTTTTACCCGACAACACGCCACAACGGCGGTTCAGCCAAAGCCGAGCGGTGGCGCTCGACATGGAAAGCGCCACGATTGCAGCCAACGGCTTCCGCTTTCGGGTGCCCTACGGCACGCTGCTGTGTGTGAGCGACAAGCCCCTGCATGGCGAGATCAAACTGCCTGGCATGGCCAACCACTTTTACCGCGAACGGGTGGACCAACATTTGCGCATAGGCATTCGGGCGGTGGAGCGCCTGCGCGAAGCCGGCGCGGGCGCGCTGCACAGCCGCAAATTGCGCAGCTTTGCTGAGGTGGCGTTTCAGTAACCCCGCGGCAAGGCAGCCTAAACCTTTGCGCCCATGGCCTCGCCCATGCGTATGGCGCGGCCTGGCGCCCAAGCGGGATTGAAACCCAGCGCCCCTTTGGGGAACAACATGACCACCGTAGAACCGAGCAG
This sequence comes from Pseudomonadota bacterium, assembly GCA_039798985.1. Classification (GTDB taxonomy): domain Bacteria; phylum Pseudomonadota; class Gammaproteobacteria; order Burkholderiales; family Burkholderiaceae_C; genus JBDKEX01. The sequence goes on from JBDKEX010000003.1 coordinate 9,557, forward strand.
GAAGCGGCCCATTTCCTCGCCGGCTTGCAGGTCGATGGCCAGATCGGGGTAACGCCATTCGCGCAACTTGCCCGGGCGCGGTGGGTTGACCACACCGTGCCACACCGTGGCCATGCTGCCCACAATCGTCGCGCCCACCAGCACCAGCACAAAGGGACCAAAGCGCCCTTCAAACACGCACACCACGCGCTCGTTGCGGGCAAACAAACCCGGCACGCCACGCGCCGTGGTGGGGTTGACCGAAAACAGGTCGCCGGGCACGTGAACCATGCGCTGCAGTCGGCCAAAGCACGGCATGTGAATTCGGTGGTAGTCGCGCGGGCTCAGGTACAGCGTGGCAAATTCACCGTCCTGGAACAGTTGGGCCAAATCAGCATCGCCCCCCACCAGGGCGGTGGTGCTGTAGCGGTGGCCTTTGGCCTGAAAAATCTGGTCGGCTTCAATACGCCCAAACTGGCTGATGGCACCGTCCACCGGGCAGACAAAATCAGCGTCGGCCAAAGGCCGGGCGCCCGGCTTGAGGGCACGGGTAAAAAAATCGTTGAACGTGGCGTAGGCAGCCAGGTTGGGTTCTGCCGCTTCGTCCATGTTGACGCCATAACGTGCCACGAAGTTGCGGATATTGCGCTGGGTAAACGCCCCCAAAGGCCGGCCGGCCAACGCACCGGCAAAGGCGGTCAGGGCCCGTTTGGGCAGCAAGTATTGCGGCAGCACTGCCAAGCGGTCGGACACGGGCACTCCCTGTGGTGTGGTCAAGGGGCTGGATTTTAGTCAGTCCGGCTGGCCTACTGTGAGTTCAATCGAGCCCAGGCCTTCAATCTCGCCCGCAATGCGGTCCCCCACCTGGACCGGCCCCACCCCTTCAGGGGTGCCGGTGTAAATCAAATCCCCGGGCTGAAGGTGGTAGTAGTGCGACAGGTTGGCCACCACTTCGGGCACACTCCAAATCAGGTCGCGCAGATCGGCCTGTTGTTTCACTGCGCCATTGACCGACAGCGAGATGCGACCACTGCCCATCGAACCCAGATCGGCCGCAGGCACCAACTCGCCCATCACCGCGGCGTCCTCAAAATCTTTGCCAAAGTCCCAGGGGCGCCCCATTTCGCGGGATTTGATTTGCAGGTCGCGTCGGGTCATGTCCAAACCGCAGGCATAGCCCCAAACGGCCGTTTGGGCCTGCTCGGGCGTGGCGCGGAACACAGGCTTGCCAATCGCTATCACCAACTCCATCTCGTAATGGTAGTTTTGGGTGCCGGGTGGGTAAGGCACCGTCGCGCCACTCAGCACCAAATGGGCGGGGGTTTTGTTGAAGTAAAACGGGGGTTCGCGGTCGGGGTCAAAGCCCATTTCGCGGGCATGGGCGGCGTAGTTGCGGCCTACACAAAAGATGCGCGACACGGCATAGCGCTGGTCGCTGCCGCGAACCGGCACGCTGGCTTGGGGGGCTGGAGGAAAAACGTAGTCGGTCATGAGGAAGGTTCCTGTATCGTCGTCAAACAGCAAAACGGGCTTGCAGGTCTTGCAGGCCCAACTCATCCAGCACCTGCTGCAGGCGTTCTTGGGCGCTGGCTTTGCCTTTGCCCACCTTGCGCGCCAGAATCAGTTCGTTTTTCATGGAGTGCTCCCAGCCCACCAACTCGGTCACGGTGACTTGGTAGCCATGGGCTTCGAGTTGAAGGCAACGCAGCACGTTGGTGATCTGGCTGCCAAATTCGCGGGTGTGCAGCGGGTGGCGCCATATCTCGCTCAAGGCATTGCGCGAAAGGTTCAGCGCTTTGTGCTTGCGCAGCACGCCGGCCACTTCAGCCTGGCAGCAAGGTACCAACACCATGGCCTGCGCCTGGCGGGCCAGCCCAAAAGCAATGGCGTCGTCGGTGGCGGTGTCGCAGGCGTGCAATGCGGTGACCACATCCACGCGCGCGGGCAGGGCGTCGGAGGTCATGGCATCTTGCACCGTGGCGGCCACAAAGCGCATGCGCTCAAAACCCAGGCGCTGGGCCAGGGCAGCAGAGCGCTCCACCAGTTCGGCCCGCGTTTCAACCCCGTACACCCTGCCCACCGCACGGGGGGCAAAAAACAGGTCGTACAGCATGAAACCCAGGTAGGACTTGCCCGCGCCGTGGTCCACCAGGGTCACATCGCCGTGCTGCTTGAGTGCATCCTGCAACAACGGCTCAATAAACTGCAGCAAGTGGTTGACCTGCTTGAGCTTGCGGCGGGTGTCTTGGTTGAGCTTGCCTTCGCGGGTCAGTATGTGCAACTCTTTGAGCAACTCAACCGACTGACCGGGGCGCAGTTCGGGCAAAGGCAGGGGGGCAGCGGGCGGGGCGGTTTGCTTTCGGCTCATGCGCCGATGATAGAGCCCTTGCAGCGACAATGCGGCGATGGACGCTGCCCCACACAACGATCACCCCTACAACGCGCTCACGCCCGACGTGGTTCTGGACGCACTGGACAGCGCAGGGCTGCGCGGTGACGGGCGGCTGATGCCGCTCAACTCTTACGAAAACCGCGTTTACCAGGCCCACCTGGAAGATGGCCCGGTGGTGGTGCTGAAGTTTTACCGCCCCGAACGCTGGAGCGAAGCGCAAATACAAGAAGAACATGACTTTGCCTGGGAGCTGGCCGCGCAAGAAATTCCAGTGGTCGCGCCGCTGCGGTTGAACGGGCAAACACTGCACCGGCATGCCGGCTTCTCCTTCAGCGTCAGCCCCCGCCGCGGTGGCCGCCGCCCCGAACTGGACGACCCCGAGGTGCTGGAGTGGGTGGGCCGATTTTTGGCGCGCATACACACCGTGGGGGCGGCCAAACAGTTTCAACACCGGCCCGCACTCAACGGCAACACCCTGGGCCAAGACGCAGTCGATTGGTTGACGCAGCACCAGGCGGTGCCGCCCGATGCCTGGCCGGGTTGGCGGGAAGCAGCTGAAAAAGCCCTGCGCATGGCCAGCACCCAACTGACCGACGCCCAGTGCCACGGACTGCGCCTGCACGGCGACTGCCACCCGGGCAACATTTTGTGGACACCCACCGACTTGCCCCTCGGCGGCCCCCACTTTGTGGACCTGGACGATGCCCGCAGCGGCCCCGCCGTGCAAGACCTGTGGATGCTGCTGAGCGGCGACCGCAGCCAACAACAACGGCAACTGGGTGCGCTGCTGGACGGCTACGAACAATTCCGTGACTTCGACCGCCGCGAATTGGGTTTGATCGAGGCGCTGCGCACTTTGCGCCTGCTGCACTACAGCGCGTGGCTGGCACGCCGCTGGAACGACCCCACCTTTCCGCTGCATTTTCCGTGGTTTGGCACCAGCAGCTACTGGTTGGAACAAACCCAAATGCTGTGGGACCAACTGCAAGCCATGAAAGGGCCCGCTTTGGTTGCCTGAGCGCGCAGGGCGCTTTAAAAAAAGCCCCGAAACTGCCAAAGACCACTATGCTAGGCACCAGGGGCACCCCCCAGGAGACAACCTGATGGCCTTGAGTTACACCTACGTCAGCCCCACGCTGCCCGACAACAAGCTGCGCATTTACCCCACCAAGGTCATCAACATCATTGGCGGGCCGGGGTGCGACAAGTCGCTGTTTTCGTCGGCCATCGTGCTCAAGCTGCATTTGCGGCACAAAACGGTCGAAACCATACCCGACCTGGCCAAAAGCCTGGTCTGGCAGAAGGACTACGAAAGCCTGCGCAACCAATACGGCATTGCCCTGCACCAATACCGGATGCTGGAGGTGCTGGACGGGCAAGTGCAGTACCTGGTCACGGAAGGGGCTTTGCCCCAGCTGCTCTACTACAACGACACCTACCCCGACAACGTGTGCGACGTGGCCAAAACCCGCAAGCAAATACTGGAGTGGTACAAGCAGTTCAACAACGTGAACGTGCTGGTTCAGCGCGACCCGGAGAAAAAATACGTGCGCAGTGGCCGCTTCCAGGACGAAACACAGGCGCGCGAAATCGACAGCCAAATGCGCGGCGTCCTCAACCGCGAAGGCATCAAGTTCACCGTGCTGCCCCCCGACCACAAAACCATACTGGAGTTTGCCGGGGCGCTCGAATAAGCCGCTTAGGCCGCAACACTCAGTTGCGGGCGTGCGCAATGCGCAAACTGTCCACGCCGTCCAAATGGCGCAGCATGCGCGACAGCTCAAACAACGACGTGGTGCGCGGCTTGTGAGTCCTGGCCACCATCACAAACTGCCAGGTCATCTTGTGGCCCTGGCTCGAAATGTGCAAAGACCCTTCGGCCACCACGTACCCCCAATCGCGCAGTGTGTCCTTGATTTTCAGTTCGTAGGGATCGACCCCGTCGTGAAATACCAAGGTCACGCCCAACGCCGCCAGCGCAGGCAAGCGGGCCTCAAACTTGCCGCCCCACATCATGAGAGCGGCCGACAGGGCTGTGAGCAGTATGGCCGCCGCATAAAAACCCACACCCACCAGCACGCCTATGCCCGACGTGGCCCAAATGGAAGCTGCGGTGGTCAGGCCGCTGATGTTGAGGCCATCGCGCATGATGACGCCCGCCCCCAAAAACCCGATGCCCGTGACAATGCCTTGCACCACCCGGGTGGGATCGACCGGCACCGCGCTGTGCGCGCCGTTCAAGCCCCACCAAAATTCGGGATAACCGGCAAACACGGTCAAGGCGCACGACGCCATGCACACAATGCCGTAGGTGCGCATGCCCGCCGCGCGGCTGTGGTAGGAGCGCTCGTAACCCACCAGCAGGCCCAACATCAAGGCCCCCACCAGGTTGGAAAACACCAACAAATTCACCCGAATGATGGGCAAGGACCAGTAGCTTTCCCACAACGACAAATTGGATGCGTTCATGTTGGCACGGGGGCGTAAAAAAACCGCTGCCACCCCCTATGGGCAACAGCGGCTTGATCTTAGCAAGACTGCGGCTTAAACCAACAAAGCGTTCACGCGTTTGACATAAGCGGCCGGGTCCTCCGGCAGGCCGCCTTCGGCCAGCAAGGCCTGGTCAAACAAAATGTTGGCCAAATCATCGAAGTGGGCCGAGCCGTCGAGCTTCTTTACCAGCGCATGGTCGGCGTTGACCTCCAGAATCGGTTTCATGTCGGGCGCCTCTTGGCCGGCCTGCTTGAGCATACGTGCCAGCTGGGTGCTCATGCCGTGGTCTTCGGCCACCAAACAGGCGGGCGAGTCCACCAGGCGGGTGGTCACGCGCACGTCTTGGGCTTTGCCCTTCAACGCTTCTTTGAGTTTTTCGAGCACCGGCTTGAAGGTTTCGGCGGCCTGTTCGGCGGCCTTTTTCTCTTCTTCATCCTGCAGTTTGCCCAAGTCAACAGCGCCTTTGGCCACAGATTGCAGTGGGGTGCCATCGAACTCGTGCAGGAAAGAAAGCGCCCACTCGTCCACGCGGTCGGTCATGAGCAGGACTTCGATGCCCTTCTTCTTGAACACTTCGAGCTGCGGGCTGTTCCTGGCGCCGGCCAGGGTGTCGGCGGTGATGTAGTAGATCGCGTCCTGGCCCTCCTTCATGCGCGCCTTGTAGTCGGCCAGCGACACGCTCACCGCGTCCGACGAGGTGGAGGCAAAGCGCAGCAATTTCGCCAAGCGCTCCTTGTTGGCGAAGTCCTCGCCCAGGCC
>JBDKEX010000004.1:0-3275 GCA_039798985.1 Pseudomonadota bacterium
CGATAGCTTGACACGCGTTCCGGCAGCGAACGGACACAACAGCGCCAGCTGACCCAGAAAACGCCCGACCGGCCGCAGTGGGCCAGCCTGGGCCGGTATTTACTTGCGCAAAAGCACTTTCAACACGTTTTGCAAGCGGCGTGCAGCCGCGCCATCGTGGGGCTGGGCCAAAACATCGGCCAAATCACGCGGCCAGGTTTCTGCAGGCGCTGGATCGTTGCGACGGGTCAACAACTGCAGTTGCAGCATGCGGCGGGCGGCCAGTTGGTCGGCCGGGGTGGGCACTTCGGCGGCCATTTCCAAACGCAACAATGCTTGCGCCGCTTGATCGGCCTTGCCAGCTGGCCCCGCCTGCTGCAACACCTGCACCCAATGCGAACGCCCTTGAGCAGCCAGCCTGCCACCCAGCGCTTGCGCTTGCGGTATCGCGGCAGGGTCGCGCTTTTCCCAAGCCCCCAGCAGTTGAGTAACCACCTCACCGTGGGCCTGCGCAGCCAGCTTTTTCAAGGCCAGTTCTGCGTGTTCCAGGGCGTCTCGTTGCGCACGGAAAGCGCTGTCACCCAAACGCGGGCCACGCGGTTCGAAGCGTGCCTCACGGTTGTCAAAACGGTCTGTACCACGCGGGGCCCGGTCATCACGGGGGGGGCGAGCATCGCGGCGTTCACCGGGTTTGGCACCAAACCCACGGCCTGGCTGGGCCGGGGTGGCCTTTTGCATGCCCGGGCGGTCATCGCCTCGCATGGCCACCAGTTTTTTGGGCACAACAGCCGGCTTGGCAGCTTCTGGCGTCGGTTCTGTCGCGGCTGCTGGTTCAGCACTTTCGGCTGATACGGGTGCCTCTGCAGCGCTTCCAGAGGGCGCGGAGGCGGCTTCGGCATCTGCTGGGTGGGCCGCTGTTTGCGCGGCTGCTTGGCCACGAACCGCGAGTTGCAGGGCTTGCACAGCGCTGCGGATTTGTTGCGCATCGCCACTGGCGTTGGCAGCTTCCAGCGCTTTCGAAGCCTCCAACACCGCGCGGTCGTGTTCGTTCAATGCGGCCGCGGACTTTTCGCGCTCCGTGGTTTTGCGGTCAAAAGCCTCATCGATCGGTTTGCGGAAAGCCTCCCAGAGCTTTTGCTCCAGTTTGCGGTCCACCGGCACACTGTGGGCTTCCTGCTGCCAACGCTGCTGCAGCGCCTTCACAGCGTCAATGCGCAACGGCGTTGCCTGCCCCAAAGCCACGGCTTCGTTGATCAGTGCTTGGCGGCGTTCACGGCTGGCGGCTTGAGCAGCTTCGAGCGGCGCATGGGCCGCCTGCATCACTTCTTTCCAAAGTGGCTGCAACTCGGCAAACGCCTTTTCACTCAAATGCCCACACTGGCGCCACCGCTCTGCGAAGGCGTGCAATTCGCGCTGCTGCAGTTTCCAGTCGGTGCTGGCGGCGTGTTGAACCGTCCAAGCACGCACCTCGTCCACCAAAACCATGCGTTGCGCTTTGTGCTGCTGGTTTTGTTCCTTGATGGTGGACAGCCAAGCCTCCACCACTTTGTAAGCCTGGTTGCAGGCTTCATCAAACTTCTTCCACAAGGCGTGGTTGGGCACACCGCCTTGATCGGTGGCTTTCCACTGTTCGCGCAGCTGGCGCAAGGCTTCCTGCATTTTGCGCCCACCCAGGGTTTGCCCCTCGGGTGCCTGGGTCAAACCCTGGGCCTTGGCCACCAGCTCTTCGCGCAGTTGGTCGGCACGCCAACGCTGCCATCCTTCGAGTTCACCGGCTTGCACCAAGGCAGCGTGCACAGCCGCATCCAACTCGCTGCCAATGTAGCGCCCATGCTCTTTGAGCATGGCTCGCAAATCAGCCCCGGCCTTGGGTATGGTTTTGGTGTGCCCTTGGGCCACTTCACGTTGCAGGGCCTCAAGTGCGGCCTGTACCACTTGGGCGGCCTGCACCTTGCGTGCAGTCAACTCCGCCTGCCCCACAGCCGGCTCGGGAGCCACCAAAGACTCCCCCCGCGACTCACGAACCTCGTCGGCCCAAACGGGCACCGCAGGCAACGGGGCCGAGGCGTCCTCTGAAGCCAACAAGGTGGCTTGCAAAGCCGCTTCAAAAGCCTCCCACACCAAACCCAACTGTTGCTTGGCGGTGTCCAATTGGGTGGCGTAACGGGGCTCCAGGCTGTCCCACTGGGTGTCTTCGTGCAGGGCCTGAACATGTTGCTGCCAGGCAATCACGTCGGCCTTCAGGGCTTCCAGGTTGCCCATGGCTTCGCGCCAGGGTTTGGTGGAATGCAGCTCAATCCGCTGGGCCAACAACACGGCGGCCTCGCGCTCCACCTGTGCCCGGTGTTGCAAGTCTTCCAAGCCCTTCATGCGCTCCGCCAAGCGGGTTTTGAGGTCAGACAAGGGTTCGCGTGACAACGGTGCACCGGCCTTGGCGGCATCGCGCTGCCAGGCCATGGCGTCGGCCAGGTTCAGGCGCGGCTGGGCGAGCAAAACCTGGGCTTTGGCCGCCCATTCTTCTGCAATGGCCTCCTGTGCCTTGAGACGCTTGATATCGTCGAGCTTCTCTTTCAAAGCCTTGGCAGCGCCTTTGTCCCGATGCGACAGTTCTTTGAACACGTCAGCCATGGACTCGTAAGTGGGTTCGGTGGCCAACCACTCGCGCAGGCGGGCGGCACGGTCGCCCGAGGTGGGCGCAGTGAACGCGCCACCCGTGAGGGCGTCGAGTTGAGACAAATGGGCGGGCTGGGCGTTGGGCTTTGAAGGGGTGTTCACGACGAAAACGAAATCGACTGCATAAAGCGCTATTGTCGCCTGCTTTCAGCCCCACAAATCCAAAGGCGGGTCGTGGGTGATCGTGCGCAAGATATCGGATCGGGAAACGTACCCAGTGACCACCCCTTCTGCGGCCACCACGGGCAAGCCTGGAAGGCCGGTCTCCAGCAGCGCCAGCGCCAGTCGACGAATATCGGTTTCGGGTTCCACACTCGGTACGGGAGAGAGCATCCACTGCGCCACAGTCTGCATCATCAGGGCCCGCCACACCATTGGGTTGAGGCTCGGGTCGGGCAAGCGTTCGGGGTGCATCAATTCGCCCCAACCCAGCAAACCCACCAGCTTCTTGTTCGCATTCACCACTGGGGCCTGGCTCAAACGGGTTTGCGCCAGTTGCTGCCAGGCTTGCCAAATGTTGAGGTTTTCGTCCAGCAAAACGGGCTCGTGGGCCATCACCTCAAAAACACGGCTCAGAGGCTTGCGGCCCGTGTCAGGCTGCTGTGCTGCCGCGTAGGCATGCA
>JBDKEX010000005.1:0-6308 GCA_039798985.1 Pseudomonadota bacterium
GCGCTCGATGAAGGCCGTCATACCGTGGACCCGGTGCTCACCAACTTCAAGAGCAAGTACGCGGTCGATTGGGCGCCCTTCTTGGGCAAAAAGTGGACCGACGTGGGTGACACAGCCATTCCGTTGTCCGAATGGAAGCGTTTGTCCGAAAAAATCACCACCTTGCCCGAGAGCGTCACACCGCACCAGCTGGTGAAGAAGGTGTACGCCGACCGCGCTGCCATGGGCCGCGGCGATGTCAATGTGGATTGGGGCATGGGCGAACACATGGCCTTTGCCTCGTTGGTGGCCAGTGGTTACCCGGTGCGCTTGTCCGGCGAGGACTGCGGCCGTGGCACTTTCACGCACCGTCATGCCGTTATTCACGATCAAAACCGCGAAAAGTGGGACGTAGGTACTTACGTTCCGCTGCAAAATGTGGCCGACAACCAGGCCCCGTTTGTGGTGATCGACTCCATCTTGTCCGAAGAAGCGGTGCTGGGTTTTGAGTACGGTTACGCCTCCAACGACCCCAACACCCTGGTGATTTGGGAAGCTCAGTTTGGCGACTTCGCCAACGGCGCTCAGGTGGTGATTGACCAGTTCATTGCATCTGGCGAAGTGAAGTGGGGCCGTGTGAACGGCATCACCTTGATGCTGCCGCACGGCTACGAGGGCCAGGGACCGGAGCACAGCTCGGCCCGTGTGGAGCGTTTCATGCAGTTGGCGGCGGACACCAACATGCAGATCGTGCAACCCACCACCGCTGCGCAAATCTTCCACGTCCTGCGTCGCCAAATGGTGCGCAACCTGCGCAAACCCTTGGTGATCTTTACGCCCAAGTCGCTGCTGCGCAACAAAGACGCCACTTCTCCGTTGAGCGAGTTCACCAAAGGGTCCTTCCAGACGGTGATCCCCGAGCAAAACGCCGATGTGGTCAAAAATGCCGCCAAGGTCAAGCGCGTGATTGCTTGCTCTGGCAAGGTGTATTACGACTTGGTGAAGAAGCGTGAAGAAAAGGGGTCGGACGATGTCGCCATCATCCGGGTGGAGCAGCTGTACCCCTTCCCGCACAAAGTATTCAGTTCGGAGCTCAAGCGCTTTCCCAATGCCACCGAAATTGTGTGGTGCCAGGACGAACCGCAAAACCAGGGCGCCTGGTTCTTTGTGCAGCACAACATTCACGAAAACATGCTTGAGGGTCAACGCCTGGGTTACGCAGGTCGGGCCGCATCGGCATCGCCGGCCGTCGGGTACGCCCACTTGCACCAGGATCAGCAAAAAGCCTTGATCGATGCCGCTTTTGGCAAGCTCAAGGGTTTCATCCTGACCAAGTAACCGTACGCATCGAATACGCAATATTCAAGGACAAGTAGATCATGGCTATCGTAGAAGTGAAAGTGCCTCAGCTGTCGGAGTCTGTGGCCGAAGCAACCCTGTTGCAGTGGAAGAAAAAAGTGGGCGACACCGTGGCCGCCGACGAAATTCTGATTGAGATCGAAACCGACAAGGTGGTTCTGGAAGTGCCTGCCCCGGCGGCAGGTGTGTTGGCAGAGTTGGTCGTGGCCAATGGCGGCACCGTGGTGTCTGATCAATTGATTGCTCGGGTGGACACCGATGGCAAGGTAGCGGCTTCGGCAGCACCTGCATCCGCACCGGCTGCAGCCCCGGCCCAGGCGGCCGCGGCGGTTGCACCGGCCAGCACCAGCATGGCCGGCGTGGCCATGCCTGCCGCAGCCAAACTCATGGCCGACAACGGCATGGCTGCCGGTTCGGTGGCCGGTACCGGCAAAGACGGCCGCGTGACCAAAGGCGATGTGCTGGCCGCAGCCGCCGCGCCCAAGGCGGCGCCTGCGCCAGTGGCCATTCCCACCGGTGCGCCCACCAAGGTGCTGCCACAAGTGTCGTCCCCTGCAGTGAGCCTGGGTGATCGCCCGGAACAGCGCGTGCCCATGAGCCGCTTGCGTGCCCGTGTGGCCGAGCGTCTGCTCCAATCGCAGTCCACCAACGCTATCCTGACCACGTTCAACGAAGTGAACATGGCCCCGGTCATGGACATGCGCAAAAAGTTCCAGGACAAGTTCGAGAAAGAGCACGGCTGCAAGCTGGGTTTCATGAGCTTCTTCGTCAAGGCCGCTGTGCATGCGCTCAAGAAATTCCCGGTGCTGAATGCGTCGGTCGATGGCAACGACATCGTCTACCACGGTTATTTCGACATTGGTATTGCCGTGGGTTCGCCCCGTGGCTTGGTGGTGCCGATTCTGCGCAACGCCGACCAAATGAGTTTTGCCGACATCGAGAAGAAAATCGCTGAATTCGGCAAAAAGGCGCAAGAAGGCAAACTGGGCATTGAGGAAATGACCGGCGGCACTTTCTCCATCTCCAACGGCGGTACGTTTGGCTCCATGCTGTCCACGCCCATCATCAACCCGCCCCAGTCCGCGATTTTGGGCGTGCATGCGACCAAAGACCGTGCCGTGGTGGAAAACGGGCAAGTGGTGGTGCGCCCCATCAATTACTTGGCCATGAGCTACGACCACCGCATCATCGATGGTCGCGAAGCCGTGCTGGGCCTGGTGGCCATGAAGGAAGCGCTGGAAGATCCGGCCCGTTTGTTGTTCAACATCTGAACGGCCGACCTGCACTTTTGAAACGCCCCTTCGGGGGCGTTTTCTCAACCCAATCAGGAAATCAACATGTCCCAGTCTTTTGACGTGATCGTAATTGGCGGTGGCCCCGGTGGCTATATTGCCGCCATCCGCGCGGCGCAACTCGGTTTCAAAGTCGCTTGTGTCGACGAATGGAAAAACGCCGCAGGCGGCCCTGCTCCCGGCGGCACCTGCACCAACGTGGGTTGTATTCCGTCCAAGGCCTTGCTGCAGTCGTCCGAGCACTTTGAGCACGCCAACCACCACTTCGCCGATCACGGCATCAGCACCGGCACCGTCAAAATGGACGTGGCCAAAATGGTGGCGCGCAAAGACACTGTGGTCAAACAGAACAACGACGGTATCTTGTACCTGTTCAAGAAGAACAAGGTCACGTTTTTCCACGGCCGGGGCTCCTTCGTCAAGGCTGCTGAAGGGAGCTACGAGATTCAAGTCGCTGGCGCCAAAGAAGAGGTGATCGCGGGCAAGCAAGTGATTCTGGCAACCGGCTCCAGCGCCCGTGCCCTGCCCGGTGTAGCGTTTGACGAGGTCAATGTGCTGAGCAATGACGGCGCACTGCGCTTGGGTGCTGTGCCCAAGAAGCTGGCCGTGATTGGGTCCGGCGTGATTGGCCTGGAAATGGGTTCGGTGTGGCGCCGTTTGGGCGCGGACGTGACGATATTGGAAGGCTTGCCCACATTCTTGGGCGCTGTGGACGAACAGATCGCCAAAGAAGCCAAAAAGGCCTTTGACAAACAGGGCCTGAAAGTTGAACTGGGCGTGAAGATTGGCGAAATCAAAACCGCTAAAAAGGGTGTCAGCATTGCCTACACCAACGCCAAGGGCGAAGCCCAAACCCTGGATGCTGACAAGTTGATCGTTTCGATTGGCCGGGTGCCCAACACCACAGGTTTGAACGCAGAAGCGGTGGGCCTGCAGCTGGACGAGCGCGGCGCCATTGCGGTGGACGGGGACTGCAAGACCAACCTGCCCGGCGTGTGGGCAGTGGGCGATGTGGTGCGGGGCCCCATGTTGGCCCACAAAGCAGAGGAAGAGGGCGTTGCCGTGGCCGAGCGCATTGCTGGCCAGCACGGGCATGTCAACTTCAACACCATCCCCTGGGTCATTTACACCAGCCCCGAAATTGCTTGGGTGGGCCGTACCGAACAACAGCTCAAAGCCGATGGCGTGGCTTACAAGGCAGGCAGCTTTCCGTTCCTGGCCAATGGCCGCGCTCGTGCCTTGGGCGACACCACCGGTATGGTGAAGTTTCTGGCCGATGCCACCACCGACGAAATCCTGGGTGTTCACATTGTGGGGCCCATGGCTTCGGAATTGATTTCAGAAGCAGTGGTAGCCATGGAATTCCGTGCCAGCGCTGAAGACATTGCCCGCATTTGCCATGCCCATCCGTCGTTGAGCGAAGCCACCAAAGAGGCGGCGCTGGCGGTGGACAAGCGCACCCTGAACTTCTGAGCCCATGAGCGACGCGTTCGGACCGGTTCGCCTGGCCTACGAGGCCGAACTCAAAACGCGAGGCTACCAAAGCGACCCCGCTCAATTGCAGGCGGTGGAAGCTTTGGAACGCTGCGCGGCCGAGTGGTCACGTTTCAAACAACGGCGGTCCAACGCGCTCAAAAAGTTCATCAACCGTTTGCCCATTCCACAAGGGGTGTACATGTACGGCGGGGTGGGGCGGGGCAAAAGCTTTCTGATGGACTGCTTTTACAACGCGGTGCCCTTGCGCCGCAAAACCCGCCTGCATTTTCACGAATTCATGCGCGAAGTGCACCGCGAATTGGCTGAACTCCAGGGAACCGTCAACCCGCTGGATGAATTGGGCAGACGCATGGCCCAGCGTTACCGGCTCATTTGCTTTGATGAGTTCCACGTGGCCGACGTGACCGACGCCATCATCCTCTACCGGGTGCTGGATGCCATGGTCAAACACGGCATAGGCATGGTAACCACCAGCAATTTTGTGCCAGATGGTTTGTACCCCAATGGTTTGCACCGTGAGCGCGTGTTGCCCGCCATTGCCTTGATCAAAGCGCACATGCAAGTGGTCAATGTGGACAACGGCACCGACTACCGCCGCCGCACGATGGAGCAGGTCAACCTCTACCACACGCCTTTGGGCGACGCGGCGGAGGCTGCCATGGACGAAGCGTTCAAGCAGTTGGCCGAAACACGCGACGAGGACCCAGTGCTTCACATCGAGGCCCGCGAGATACGGGCCGTTCGGCGCGCGGGTGGGGTGGTTTGGTTCGATTTTCGAACCCTGTGTGGCGGGCCTCGCTCACAAAACGATTACCTTGAAATAGCCACCCAGTTTCACACGGTCCTGCTCAGCAACGTGCCTTACATGCCTGTGAACATGGCTTCGGCGGCTCGGCGTTTTACCTGGTTGGTGGATGTGCTTTACGACCGCCGCGTGAAACTGGTCATGTCGGCCGCCGTGCCCGAGGCCGAGCTGTACACCGAGGGGCCCTTGGCGCACGAGTTTCCGCGCACGGTGTCTCGGTTGCACGAGATGCAATCCAAAGAGTACCTGTCGCTGGAGCGGCGCGAGGTAGACACCGGCCTGACTTGACGACGCGCCGATTCACGCAGCCTGTGTTTCTGACCGCGTTTCCCACTTCACCAAAATAACCGAAATATTGTCGCCAGAACCCTCGGCGCGCTGTTTGGCTTTTTGAATCAGAAACGGGCAGGCTTCTTGCGGCGTCAGCAGGGCCACGGTTTTGCCGATTTCTTCGGTCAAAAAGTAGTGCCAAAGTCCGTCACTGCAAGCCAACAGCACGTCGCCCGCCTGCATTTTTTGAATGGTGTGAAAAGTTTGGGGCGGCGCTTTGTCCGAACCCAGGCACCCCATCAGGATATTGGAGCGGGCGTCGTGCTGCGCTTCTTGTTCCGAAAGCTCGCCACGTTCAACCAGCATTTGCACCAAAGAATGGTCTTGGGTGCGGTGCTGCAATTTGCCATTGCGGAAATGGTAGATGCGTGAATCGCCTGCGTGTACCCAATGGCAATCACCTTCTGGGTTGAGCAAAAAGGCCGCCACAGTGCTGTGAGGTTCCTCCTCCGCGGCGGTGGCTGTCAGCCTGATCACCAAATGGGCTTCGTTTACCAAATTGCCCAAAAATTCTTGGGGCTTGTCGGTGCCGGGGTCATAGCGCTCAAACAGCTGCTTGGCAGTGAGCATGACCTGGTCCGAGGCCTTGCGCCCACCGCTGCGTCCGCCCATGCCGTCGGCAACCACGCCCAGCAAGCAACCGTTGATTCGTGCGTGAGGCAGCAAACACAGCTGGTCTTGTTGGTAGTCTCTGTCTCCGCGATCCAGCCCAGTTGCCGCCTGGATGCGCAAGGCATTGCTCATGGTACGCCGTTATAGTTTCAAAAGTGTCCGTATTATCAGACCAGATGAGCTCCTTACCCCTTTCAAAATTGCAACATTTGGTGAATACGGCGCTGGGGCCCAACGGTGCACTGGCTGCGCATGACCTCGCTTACCAGCCCCGGGCGGGGCAAATGCAGATGGCCTTGGCGGTGACCGAGGCCATAGATCAGCACGGCATGCTGGTTGTGGAGGCCGGCACGGGCGTGGGCAAAACCTACGCTTATCTGGTGCCCGCTTTGCTGAGTGGCAAAAAGGTGTTGATTTCGACCGCGACCAAGGCC
>JBDKEX010000006.1:0-17385 GCA_039798985.1 Pseudomonadota bacterium
GAAGGCCAGCGCCGCTCGTTCAACAACAACGCGCCGCGTCCCGGCAACGGGGGCGGCAATGGCGGTGGTTTCGGCGGTGGCCAAAATCGCAACCGTGGCCCACGCGCCGATGGGGCCCGCAACGGCCCGCCGCGTGGTGACAGCCGGGGGGGCGAGGGCCGGGGCGAATTCCGTGGAGCCGGTGGCGGACAAGGCGGCGGTCAGCGCCAGCCCGACCCGCTGCGCACCGGTATTGACGCCCTGGGCGAACGCGGCAACCGCAACAGCCGGGGCCGAGGTGGCCGCCCCGGTGGAAGCGGTGGCCAAGGCCCACGGCAAGGTGGTGGCGGTGGCATAGACCCGCTGCGCACCAGCTACGGCCGCATCAAATAAGCAACAACTGAAAACATGCGCATTCTTCACACCATGCTGCGGGTGGGCAACCTGCAGCGTTCTGTTGACTTTTATACACAGGTGCTGGGCATGACCCTGCTGCGCACCTCGGAAAACCCAGAATACCGGTACACGCTGGCGTTTCTGGGTTACGGCAGCAACCCCGAACACGCTGAGATAGAACTCACGTACAACTGGGGGGTTGAAGGTTACGAGCTGGGCACGGCCTACGGCCACATTGCCCTCGGCGTACCCGACGCTTACGCCGCCTGCGACCGCATCAAAGCCGCCGGTGGCCAGGTCACCCGCGAGCCGGGGCCGGTCAAAGGTGGCAAAACCGTGATTGCTTTTGTGACCGACCCAGACGGCTACAAGATCGAATTGATACAGAAGCCTGAGTTTGCTACCGGCGGGGCGTTTGAACCCAGAAAAGGGTAAGAAAACCCGGCCTGCCGATCGATTTTGCTATCACACTTGGGCTCAAATGGTCGATACACTGATCAGAGAACTATTTTTGCAAGCTCGAACATGAACCCAGTTTCGGACCCGACCCGCCCGCGAGCGGTATCGGCCCTTGCCAAGCCAGGTTTGGCCTTGATGGGCCGTTTGCGCATGCCCGGCAAACTGGCCTTGGTGTCTACCGTGGTGGTCGTACCGCTCTTGGTGCTGGTCAGTTTGCTGACTCAGCACTTGTGGGCCAACACCCGAATGGTTCAGCGCGAACTGCAAGGCTTGGGGGTAGCAGAAAACCTGCTGGCGTTGGCCGCCCATGTGCAAACCCACCGCGGACAAACCCACCTGTTGCTGGCGGGAAACACGGGCGTGGCCGCTGAACGCGACAAAACACAAATCGGCCTCAACCAAGCGGTAGCAGCCGCCCAAGCCAGCTTGTCCAGCCAAATGCCCGATTTGACTGCAGACTTCAAGCAGGTGTCTGAAGAGCTGAAAACTTTGACCAGCACCTCGTTCAACCCAGAGCAGCGGCAAGCGGTTTTTGCCCAGCACACGGCCCAAGTTGAACGGCTCTACGCCTTGATTGTGCGATCCGCCGAGTCCTCAGGCCTGGTGCTCGACCCCCAACTCGATAGCAGTTTGCTGGTCGCGGTTTTGATAGACCATGCCTTGCCTTGGACCGAATCTTTGGCTCTGTTGCGCGGCAGTGGTGCGGCCTTGTTGGCGCAACCCTCCCCCGCCTTGCCAGACGTTCTGAACATGGCGGGGCTTTCCCGGCAGGCGCGGCAACACACTGGCAGTGTTGTCTTGAAATTGCAGGCTCTTCACCGGGCTGGCTTTCCCCAACTCAAGCAAGAAGCTGCTGCAGTGGCTGCCAGCACCGCGTTTGCCGATTTGGCCTTGAGCACCTTTGCCGTGAATGTGCCCCAAGGGGACGCCCAGACTTTTTTTGCGCAGGGCACCCAAACCATAGGGACCTTGCAAGCATTGGTCAAAGAGGTGAATGCGACGCTGCGGCACCTGCTGGAAGAACGGGCGGCCGCGGAAATGCGACGCATGACCTGGTTGCTTGGCCTGTTGGCGCTGAGTTTGCTGTTGTTGTTCTACTTGATGGGTTTGTTCGCAACCAGCACCACCGGCAGCTTGCGCAACCTGATGTTCGCGATGAAGCAGGCCGAACAAGGCAACCTGGCGCTGCAACTTGACACCAGCGGTCAAGACGAAGTCGCTGAAATCAGCCGCGAATTCGATGCCATGTTGAGCACCCTGTCGTCCCTGGTGGCCGATGTTCGCAGCGCTGCCAACACGGTGGGTGAGGTGGGGTCGCATCTGGTCGAAGACAGCCAACTGCTTTCCGACAGGACGCAAAGCCAAGCCGAAAACCTGCAAATTACCACCCAGCATGTGCGCTCGGTGAGCGACACCGTGATGCGCAACTCTGAAGCAGCACACGAACTGAGTTTGATGACCAAACACCTGCACAAGGAAACCGAGGCGGCCGGTTCGGGCATGCGGGAGATGGTGGCCGGAATGGCCGGTCTCAAGGGGACTTCTGCACGGATGAATGACATCATTGGGACCATCGACAGCATTGCCTTCCAAACCAATATCCTGGCACTCAACGCTGCGGTGGAAGCGGCCCGGGCGGGCGAACAGGGGCGGGGGTTTGCTGTGGTGGCTGCAGAAGTGCGCAGCTTGGCCCAAAGATCCCAAGCCGCCGCTGCCGAAGTGCGCCAACTGATCGTTGATTCAGGCAGCAAGGTCGACACCTCGGTTCAACAAATCGACCATGTGGGTGAAACCGTTGAAAGCCTGATCGTCAGCATCCGGGAAGTCGCCATCAACATTGACGCCATGGCCGATGCCAGCTCCCGCCAAAGCACTTCGTTGCACGAAGTGGTGCAAGCTGTGGGCGATATCGATTCGGTCACCCAAGAAAATGCGTCTCTGGTAGAGCGCACCTCGCAGCGCTCACTGCGCTTGATTGAAAAGTCCGATCAGCTGCTCGAAGCGGTCAGCCACATCCACCTGCGGCAATAGAGGCGCTAGGCCGAACTGCCGTCAATGGCCGCGGCGCAGCGCAACAACCTGTCAGCAATCGATTGCAGGGGCACCGTCTCTGACACCCCGCCCATGCGGACTGCCTCTTTGGGCATGCCGTACACCACACAACTGGCCTCGTCTTGCGCTATGGTCCAGGCGCCTGCTTCGTGCATGTCACGCATGCCGCGAGCACCGTCGTCGCCCATGCCGGTCATGATGATGCCCACCGCATTTTTGGCAGCACACTGAGCCGCCGACCGAAACAGAACATCCACCGAAGGCCGATGGTGGTTGACCACCGGGCCGTCGAACACCTCAACCGTGAATTGGGCGCCGCTTCGCAGCAGTTTGGTGTGTTTGCCACCCGGGGCGATCAGGGCCAAACCAGGAATCACCCGGTCGCCATTGCGGGCTTCCCGCACTTCAATCGCGCACAAGCTGTTGAGCCGCTCGGCCAAGGAGGCGGTGAACTTTTCGGGCATGTGCTGCACGATCACTATTCCCGGCGAATTGCGGGGCAACCGGGGCAGCACCTGCTCAATCGCTTGCACACCCCCGGTGGACAAGCCCATCATCACCACCTTGTGGGTGGTGCCAAACATCGTGCCCGCCGGAGCGGCCACAGGGCCAGCACCGTTTGCTGCAGATGCCAACCCCTGCACCGGGCGCGCGACTGGCACAACCGGGCCTCGGGCAGCCAACGCACCGGCATTTCGCATGTTGGCGCGGGCTGCGCTTCGAATGGCCTGCACCAGACCGTTTTCGTCACTCTGCAAAAAGTCCTTCAAACCCAGGGTGGGCTTTGTGATCACGTTGACCGCACCCGCGGCCAGTGCAGCCATGGTGATTTCTGCGCCCTTTTCAGTCAACGTGGAGCACATGACCACAGGCAATGGATTCGATGTCATGAGCTGACGCAGGAAGGTCAACCCATCCATTCTGGGCATTTCCACGTCCAGCACAATCACGTCTGGCTTGTCTTTTTTAAGAAAATCAAAGGCAAACAATGGGTCTTGCACCGCTGCTATCACGTCAAAACCCCGGGCGCGAAGCATGTCCCCCAAAAAACGACGCACCACAGCAGAGTCGTCCACGATCATGACTCGTATTGGGCGTTGCACTGCGGTGTTCATGCGGTCACCCCACTCATTTGCGCTTCCGCTTGGGTGCCTTGCCGCACAGTCAGCAAGCCGGTCGAATTGTCAAAAGCCACGTGCCGGTACATCTCGCCACCCACTTGTTTTTGAAGCAGTCCCAGTCGATGTTCCGCCACCCATGTTTCGGCGGTTTGTATGTTGCGCCGCCCAATGTCAAAGGGTTGCGCAGAACGTTCAGCAATCTCACTGAAACAATTGGCCCCCCCACAGATGTGGGCACTGAATTCAGAAACGTCAGCAACAGATTGAGACATTTGCAGCAAGAGCATGTGGAGCGCATCCGAGGCGTACCGGCCATCCAACACGGCGTCTGCTGAGACGGGGTAGCGGGCGGACAACAGAAAATGGCACATGCCCCCCAAATGCAGCTTGGGGTGCCACACCACCACCGAAACACAAGACCCCAAGAGGGTGCGTATGCGCAGGTTCGGCCCACCAAACGCCAGCGCGCCGGGCAACAAGAATATGTCTCGGACTTTGTGGTGTCCGCTCATCAGGACACCCGGCGGAAAATCGCTGGGGCCACCCGCTCCAAACCGTGGTCTATGCCTTGCAATGACTCGGCATGCCCGGTGTAGAAGTAGCCGCCTTTGCGCAGGTTTTGCAAAACATTGTGCACCACCTGCGCCTTGGCTTCACCTTCAAAGTAGATCAGCACGTTGCGCAAAAAAATCACATCAAATTGCCCCAACCAAGACATGGGCTCCATCAGATTGCCCTCTTCGAATCTGACCTTGGATCGCAACTCCTTGCTCATCAGCACCTGGCCTTGGTATTGGCCTTCACCTCTGAGACACCAACGCTTGAGGTCTTCTGGCGGTACTTTGGCGCAACGGTCGGCCACGTACAAGCCCTGTCTGGCCTGTTGCACCATGCGGGTGGACAGGTCTGTTCCCACCACTTCCCAGGGCCGCGTCCCGGAATGGCGGGCCAGCGTGATGGCGATGGTGTAGCCCTCTTCGCCACTGGAGCTGGCGGCTGACCACACCCTGAATGGCACACTGTTGGTGGTGCGTATTGCCTGCACCAGGTGGTCGAAGTGTTGCGGTTCGCGAAAAAAATAGGTTTCGTTGGTCGTCAACAAGTCGGTCAGAACAACGGCCTCTTCCCCCACCGGGTTGCCCGTGACATGGCGAACGTACTCATCCAGGCTGCAACCCATCAGGGCGGCCCTGCGGGCCAAACGCCCAATCACCAAAGGCTTTTTTTCACCTTTCAGGCGTATCCCAGATTGGTGGAAGAAAAAATCAGAAACCAGCGTGAAGCCGTCATGGGAAAGCGTATCGGACATGCAAAAGGTTCAAACAGGCACCATCAAGGCCTCAAGTTGCTCCAGCGACAAAACGCGCTCCAAGTCCAACAGTACCACGATACGGGTGTCCAGTCGCAACATGCCCTTGATGAACTCTGGCGCCACATGGGTACCGAATTCGGGCGTGGCATCGAGCAAACTGGTGTCAACCTCCACGACTTCGTGCACTGCGTCCACCATGGCACCGACCACCTGCTGACCGTCGGGCGATTGGACCTCAAAAATAATCACGCAGGTGCGTCGCCCCAGTGAGGCCTGACCCAAGTGGAACCGCTCGGACAAGTCCACCACCGGGATCACCGATCCCCGCAAGTTCATGACCCCCCGAAGAAACGCTGGCATCAAGGGCACAGACGTCAATTCGGGGTATTCGATGATTTCCTTGATGGCCTCTATCGAAACGGCGAAGGTTTCGCCTTTCAATGCGAAGGTCAGGGTTTGCATGACGGTTATTGACTTAGAAACGCGAGAAGCTGGACTCGTCAACGCTCACCGGACCGTGCACAAACGAGCCGTCCGCCCCGGTCTGTGAGTAATCAGATGTCCTGCGCAGTTTGGGTGGTGTGGCCGGGGGCAAACCAGGCCTGCGCACCGGCTTTTTGGAAGACAAAACCGGCATCGGAGCTTGGGCCGGCCCTTCGTCTTTGAAGAAGCTCATCAGCTGCTGCAACTGTTCTGCCTGGCCCGACATTTCCTCGGCCGTGGCCGCCAGTTCTTCCGAAGCGGATGCGTTTTGTTGGGTCGATTGGCTGAGCTGCCCCATGGCGGCGCTGATTTGGGTCACGCCTTCGTTTTGCTCTTCGCTGGCCGCTGCAATTTCCTGCACCAGCTCTGAGGTTTTGCGAATGGACGGCACCATTTGCGTCAAGAGTGTGCCGGCGCGTTCTGCCATGCCCACCGAACTGGTGGCCAGCTGGCCGATTTCCTGCGCCGCAACCTGGCTGCGTTCAGCCAGTTTGCGCACTTCAGCCGCCACCACGGCAAAACCTTTGCCGTGTTCACCGGCTCGTGCCGCTTCAATCGCGGCGTTCAAGGCCAACAGGTTGGTTTGGTAGGCAATGTCATCAATGATCGAAACCCGGGTGGCAATTTGCTTCATGGCCTGCACCGTCTGTTCCACCGCTTTCCCGCCCTCTGCGGCCTCTTCGGCGGACTTGCTGGCCATGCCATCGGTTACGCGAGCGTTGTCGGAGTTCTGGCGAATCGAACCCGACATGACCTGCATGGAAGCAGATGTTTGCTCCACACTGGCAGCCTGTTCGCTGGCCGCCTGCGACAGCGATTGCGACGTGGAAGAAACCTGGCCAGAAGCGCCGGTGAGCGCGTCGGCGGCAGATCGAACCTCGCCAATCGTGTTGGAGAGCACTTCCATCGAACGGTTGCAGTCGTCTTTGAGTCGACCGAACAAGCCGTCGTAATCGGCCGTGATGCGGTGACTCAAATCGCCCTGCGCCAATGCCGACAGCACGCGGGACACATCGCTCAGTCCCACATCGGCGGTTTCGACCAAGGTATTGATTTGCTGGGCCAGGTTGCGGAAGAAACCCTCTTTGCCGGCCAATTCAACCCGGTTTGCAAAGTCGCCACGCGAAGCAGACTCCACCACGTGCGCCACTTCTGACTCAGTGCGCACTTCGGCGGTGCGGTCTTTCCATTCGGCCACAGCACCCAGGCGTTCGCCTTTGTCGTTGATCACCGGGTTGGCCACCACTTGCATGCGGCGGTCGCCTATGGTGAGTTCGGCGGTGTAGGTTTGCTGCAGTGAAGACAGCATGTCGGCCTGGTGCTTCGGGTTCTTGTGGAACTGGTCGATGCTTTCGCCCACCAAACGGTCGGCATTGAAAGTGGGCAACACTTTGCGGAGGTCGGATTCTGCCGCCTTGAGAATGCGCTGAACCGAGCCGTTGACATAGATGATTTTGCGGGTTGCATCCGCGATCATGACACCGGTGCTGACGTTGTCCAACGCAATGCGCACGCGCAGGTTTTCGTCTGCCAAACGGGCTTCGCGCTCGGCTGCCGCCAATTCCTCGGTGCGGTCTTTCCACTCGGCCACAGCACCCAAGCGCTCGTCTTTGTCGTTGATCACCGGGTTGGCAATCACTTGCATGCGGCGTGCGCCTATGGTGAGTTCGGCTGTGTAGGCCTTGTTCAAATTGGCCAGCATGTCGGCCTGGTGGCGCGGGTTTTTGTGGAACTGGTCGATGCTTTGGCCCACCAAGTTGTCTGCATTGAAGGTGGGCAACACCTTCTTGAGATCGGCTTCGGCTGCTTTGAGAATGCGCTGCACCGAGCTGTTGACATAGATGATGTTGCGGTTGTTGTCGGCAATCATCACACCTGTGCTCACGTTGTCCAGCGCGATTTTGACGCGGGCCATTTCATTGCCACGGATACGCTCTTCTGCCATGTCGTTGCCGAGCTTGACCTGCATGATTTTGGCAGCGTCCAGCACCTGGCTCATCTCATCGCGCTGTGTGACAGCGATGTTCACATCCAGGCGGCCTTCGGCGAATTGTTTGAAGTAAGACACCGCCTCTTCAATGGGGCGCCGAATGGCGTTGCCAATGTAGAACGACAGCACCAAGCCCAGCACCACGGCCAAGGCCACAGCCATCAATATGTAGTTGCGCAATTCCGCATTGTGTTTTTGCGCACTTTCTGAGGCGGCTGCCGCACCGTTGAGCAGTTGATCTATCAGTTTGGCAACGTCAGCCCCAATCGGGTCAATAGCAGGGTAGAGTTTTTGCGCGGTAAACGCAGCCAAGCCTGCCGAATCATTTGCCCGCAGCAATTCTTCCAGCGTTTGCACCGCCACATTGGCCACCTTGATGTTGGCGGTTATTTTGTCGATGACAGCACGTTCTGCTGGCGGGTGGTCGGTACGCGCCGCATAAGGTTGCCAGTTGGCGGCCACCCCTTTTTTGGCTTCGTCAATACTCGCCAAAGCAGCTTGAGCGCTGATGTTGCCGTTGCGGGCCTTGTGTGCCGTGTCAACAATATTGACCGCATACAGGTCATTGACCGTTTTGAGGGTTTGCAGCTCTTTGACGTGCTCTTCGTACATGGATCGGGCTTCTGTTGCCGACTCATTCATGCCGAAAACGCCCAGCGCCCCCACCAAGGCCATCATGAAAAGCACCACACACATGCTCATGATGGCTTTTTGACGCAAGGTGATTTTGCGCAACGCCAGCCTGAATTTGCTGTTTGGCAAAGCCTGCCCATCCACCACCACCAACCCGCTCTTGCCACCGCGGATTTTGGCGTAAGCCGTCTCAGCCGCAGATACTGCCTCGCGCGAGGGCTTTTCCCGCACCGACATGTAACCCACCACCATGCCGTTTTCCATGATCGGGGCGGCATTGGCTTTTACCCAGTAATGGTCGCCGTTTTTGCAGCGGTTTTTAACGTAACCGGTCCATGGGCGCCCATCTTTTAGGCACTTCCACATGTCGGTATAAGCTTCCGAAGGCATATCGGGGTGTCGCACGATGTTGTGCGGCTCGCCGATCAACTCCTTTTCGGTGAAGCCCGAAATTTCCAGAAAAGCCTGGTTGATAAAAGTGATCTGACCTTTGAGATTGGTCTTTGAGACGATGGTTTCACCGTCTTTGAGCATGATCTCTTTTCCGGTAACGGGCAAATTGGTGCGCATGGCAACGGTCTCCTGGGGAAAGGCGGTGAAGTGATCGGTGAAGTGATCGGTGAAGTGTCAGTGAGCGGATTCGGCAACAGCTTCCGCTGCTGGCACGTGGTGAGCGGCGTCGGCCAAAAGCGCCCCTATGTCCAGAATCAAGGCAACAGCCCCTGACCCCAGTATGGTGGAACCGCTGATGCAGCGCATGCGGTTAAACAGGCGGCCCAATGGTTTGATAACGGTTTGGTGCTCGCCCAGCAATTTGTCGACCCGCACGCCTACGCGGCGGCTGCCGTGGCGCACCACAACCAAACTGCCCCGGTTATGGCGTTCGCCGTTGAGTCCAAAATGCCGCGCCAAATCCAGCAAAGGAATCACATGCCCGCGAAGTTCGAAGTAGCCTGCAGGTGTCAGCATGTCGCGACCGCGTTCAGGGACTTCGATGCACTCTTCCACGCCGTCGAGAGGCAACACAAAAGTGGAACCGGCCACCTCAATCAAGAAGCCATCAATGATGGCCAGCGTGAGTGGCAAGCGAATTTGCACGGTCGAACCCTGCCCGGTTTGACTCAGCAAAGTGACTTCGCCACGCAAAGACTCGATGTTGCGTCGAACCACGTCCATGCCCACGCCACGGCCGGATATGTCGGTGACTTTCTCGGCGGTGGAAAAACCGGGCAGGAAAATCAGGTTCCAGACCTGCGGATCGGGCAAATACACATCGGGTTGTATCAGTCCTTTTTCAGCCGCTTTGGCCAAAATCCGCTCGCGGGACAAGCCCCGTCCATCATCAGACACCTCAATCACAATGGCGCCGGCATCGTGGTAGGCGTTCAAACCAATGCGGCCTTTGGCTGACTTGCTGGCAGCCGACCGTTCGGATGGGGTCTCCATGCCGTGGTCGAGCGCGTTGCGAACCAGGTGGGTCAATGGATCGACGATCTGCTCGACCATGGACTTGTCCAACTCGGTATCACCTCCCGTGATGACCAAGTCCACGTCTTTGCCCAGAGACTTGGACACATCGTGCACGATGCGCTTGAAGCGGGAAAAGGTATCTCCCACCGGGACCATGCGCAGGCGAAGCGAGTGGTCGCGGGCGCCTTCTACCAACTGTTCCAAGCGCTCGGCCACTTCGAGCATGTCCGCGTCTTCGCGCTTGTTGGCCACTATGCGGGCCGCGCTCACACCGATCACCAGTTCGCCAATGAGCGAGATCAACTCGTCCAGTTTTTCGGCGGAAACACGAATGAACCGCGATTCTTCGGTTTTTTTCTCGCGCAGCTGGCCCTGCTTTTGAACCACCGCCTGAACGATGGGCTCCGGCGCCAGCTTTTGCTCGGCCAAGATCTCGCCCAACTTGGCGTCGGGACTCGCGGCCTGCACCACCAAGGCCTGGCTGAGCTCGTTGCGGGTGATGGCGCCAATGCGCACCAGGGTCTCGCCCAAGCGCCCTGGGTCGTTTTCCACCTCGCTCAAGAGCACCTTCATGTGCTCGATGTGGAAGGGCGAAGGAACCAGCCTCAACTGCACCGAATCGGCCACAAACTCGAAAACGTTTTCGATGGCCTGCTTGTCGGCGGTGGTACGCAAACGCGCCACAAACCCCAGGGCGCAACGTTCGGCGTCAATGTCGTCCAACAACGGCACCTCATCCACCAAGGCATCGGTGTCCATGACCTCGCCCAACTGCGCCATGTAACGCAAAAAGGCGGCCGGATCAAATCCATCGGTAAAAGTCTCGGGGCCGAACTTGACCCACACAATCCATTCGGGTTGCCCGCCGTCGGCACGCATGCCAGCCGCCGCCGGCGGTGCTGCGGCCACCACCGGTGCAGCGGCCGAGACCACCCCCATGATGGCCTTGAGATCTCCAATCAACCTTTGGCTTTCGGCCGAATTCACCGCCGGGTCTGTGCCATCCGACAACTCCCGCAACAAACGCTCAATTTGGTCGCGGCAGGCCAACAACAGGTTGATAGCGGCTGCATCCACCGACTGCTTGCCCGAGCGCATGCGGTCGAGCAAAGCCTCCACCTCGTGGGTAAATGCCACCACGCGGTCAAAACCAAACAGACCGGCCGACCCCTTGATGGTGTGCGCAGCCCGAAATGCCGCATTCACCGTCTCGGTGGAAGGGTCGTCCGTCATGCTCAGCAGCGCTTCCTCCAGCTCGGCAAGCATGATGGCCGCCTCTTCCAGAAACGCGTCCCGGGAGGCCTTGAGGATATCGTCGTCATTCATGGTTGCTTGCCTCGGCTCACACAGTGCCAGAATCGGCCAGCTTGCGCAGACCCATGAGTTGCAAAGCTTCAAGGGCCTCGCTCGACCAGCCCGACCACTCTATGGTTTGCTGGTTGGCAGCGGCCGTTTTGAACAAAGACACCAAAAGCTGCGCCCCCGACCCATCCAGGCTGGTGAGCTGTTGGGCATCGAACCGGCGCACCCCCAAAGCCCAGGCTTCACGCAATCGATCTCGGGTCTCCTGCACCTGGTAGATGGTCAAGTCGCCGCTGAATTCGAACGTTGCGTCAGACATAAAACGGGGTCTCGTATCAGGCGCAGAACTTGGAAACCGCCTGCAGCAGCGAGGTCGGAGAAAACGGCTTGAGCATCCAAGCCTTGGCGCCAGCGGCCTTGCCGGCTTGCTTGCGCTCTTCGCTGTTTTCGGTGGTGAGCATGAGTATGGGCAAGAAGCGGTACGCCGCCACCTGCTTGGCCTGCTTGACGAACGAAATGCCATCGAGTCTGGGCATATTGACATCGCAAATGGCCATGTTGATGGTGCGTCCGTCGAGCAAAGCCAAGGCCGCCATTCCGTCCCCGGCCTCCAGCACCTGGTAGCCTGCACCCTCTAGGGACATGCGAACCACCTGGCGAACACTGCTTGAATCATCAATGATCAGAATTGTTTTTGCCATTTTGGTAATGATCGGTCAACTGGGAAAATTAAAAATAGGTGGTTTCACTGTCGGGGGGCGACAGGGGCCCACCGGGCGATGTATTTGCACCGTGGTTGAGCCGTTGCTCCTCCATGGCGTAACCGGCCTCCATGCGGGCCAGCCAGGCTTGGGGGTCCAGCGACTGTGACGCCGTGTCCGAGTCCAAGGACTGGCCCAAAGCAGCGATGTCGTCGCGCAGGAGTTGCGACATCTGCGCCACCCGGTCGTGGTACTGGAAGCTAGTCAGGATGTCGTCCATCACGGTTTTGGCGGTTGTGATGTCGGGGCTGTCGGGCATTTGCAGCAGCAACTGCCGCAGACGCGAAAACTGCGACAGCAGCGCCCCGACCCCTTGATCGGCCTGCTGCTGGGCGGTCTCCAAATGCCTCACCCAAAGGGGTACAACCGTTTGGCACAGGCGCCTGACCGCGCTGTCGTGTGCACTGGGTATGTCTTGATGGCTCATGAACTGCTGAGATATAACTCGAACATCAAAACATTACAAAATGTTTCACCTTGGTGCATTCTAGGAGCATGCCAGACAGAAAATGTCAGTTCCGAGTAAATAAACCCATTGACTTTTCTTCTGAGAATGCCAGCCCCGGCTTTTACAAAACCACCAAGTGTTCAAACAGCGTTTTGGCCTTGATGGGTTTGGAGATGTAGTCGTCCATGCCGGCGTCGCGGCAGGCCTGCTCGTCTTCTTTCATGGCATTGGCCGTCATGGCCATGATGTAGGAGCGCTGCTGCAATCCGGCCTCTTCACGCTCCCGTATTTTGCGGGTGGCTTCCAGCCCCCCCATCACCGGCATCTGTATGTCCATCAGCACCAAATCAAATGGGCGTTGGGCCAATGCGTCCAGCGCCTCTTGCCCGTTGACGGCCAACTGCACTTTGTGCCCCCATTTGTTGAGCAGGCTGATAGCCAGTTTTTGATTGACCACCTGGTCCTCTACCAGCAAAACTTCCAGGCTGCGCCCCACGGCCTGGGTTTCGCTGGGCAAATCGGGGTTGACAAGGCGTTTGCGCTGCTGACCGGTCACCACCGACTGGAGTGCTTCTTGCAGGTCTTCAGACGCAATCGGCTTGGAGTAGTAAGCGGCAAAACCCAAGGCTTGGCAGCGCTGTGCATCGCCCCCCAAAGCCGCCGACGAGAGCATGACCAGCGGGGGGATTCCCGAAGTCGGTGGCGCGGCATTGAGCCTCTCGGCCACGGTGAAACCATCCATTTCGGGCATGTGGCAATCCAGGATCACCGCGTCATAGGGCCGCGCAGCCAAGGCTTCCAGGGCTTCCGAGCCGCCCACAACCGCGTCTGCGTGCACACCCCATTTTTCCAGCAAACGGCTGTAAATGGTGCGGTTGGTGGCATTGTCGTCTACCACCAGCATGCGCTTGCCCGCCAGCGGCGTGTGCTCCGGCAGGCTGAGCGCTTCGGCTTTGGGCTCCCACCCGAGTTGTATGGTGAAGTGAAAAGTGCTGCCAACGCCAGGCGTGCTTTCCAGCCAGATGCGCCCACCCATGAGCTCCACCAGGCGGCTGCTGATGGACAACCCCAAACCCGTTCCGCCAAAGTGCCGGGTGGTGGAGGCATCTTCTTGGCTGAAAGCCTCAAAAATCATCGCTTGTTTGTAAGGCGCAATACCTATGCCTGTATCTCGAACCGCCATGTGCAGCGTTTTTGCGCTTGCGCCATCGGCTGCCACCGCGTCTGACCACTCCACTTGCACGGCCACCTCGCCTGCCGACGTGAACTTGATGGCATTGCCCACCAAGTTGATCAACACCTGGCGAATACGCCCCGGATCGCCCAACAAACGCCCGGGCGGGTCGGAAGGGACATCGGCAAGCACCTCCAAACCTTTGTGGTGGGCTCGCATTCCCAAAATGCGAAGGGTGTCACTGACCAAACGGCCCAGGTGCAGCGGCACGTGCTCTATCAGCAATTTGCCGGCCTCGATTTTTGAGAAATCGAGAATGTCATTGATGATGGTCAGCAACGCTTCGGACGACGACTTGACGATTTGCAAGTACTCGCGTTGTTCAGCTGTGAGTTCGGTGTCCAGCGCCAGGTCGGCCATGCCGATGATGCCGTTCATCGGCGTTCTGATTTCATGGCTCATGTTGGCCAGAAATTCGCTCTTGGCACGGTTGGCCGCTTCGGCGGCTTCTTTGGCTTGGCGCATGGCCGCTTCGGCAGAACGCAGCTCGGTCAAGTCCATGTTCACCCCCACCAGGCGTTCCACTTTGCCGTGGGCGTCGCGGTGCGGAGCTGCGCTCATGTGCACGTGGCGAATCAAACCGTCGGGCAAGCGCAGGCGGAATTCGGTGACCACGGACTCTTGGCGCTCGTACATGGTGCGCAACTCAGCAGCCACACGGCCCGCGTCATCCGGGTGCAGGCGCTGGAAGAACAACCTGTCGGTGCCATCGAAATCGGCGCTGCCCAAGTCGTAGAGGTCCAACATTTGCTGATCGCAGGACATGAGGCCGGTGCGCATGTCCCATTCCCACAACCCTATGCCTGCGGTGCGGGTGGCCAATTCAAGACGACGGGCCGCATCCACCAAGGATTGTTCCGCCAATTTGCGGCGGGTGATGTCGGTTCGTATTGCGGTGTAACGGGCAGGTTTGCCGTCCAAGCCGAGGCTGGGCACCAGGGTGGCTGCCACCCAGTAAATGCCGCCCGCCTTGTTGCGGTTGCAAATTTCGCCCCGCCACACCTTTCCACTGGCAATGGTTTGCCACATATCGGCAAAAAAAGCGGGGTCGTGCTGCCCGGAACCGATGATCCGGTGGTTCTTGCCCAGCACCTCTTCGACAGAATAACCGCTGATTTGACAAAACTTCTCGTTGGCAAACGTGATGTTGCCCGCTAGGTCGGTGGTGCTGACGATCGCGTGTTCGTCCAGGGCAAATTGTTGCTCCTTGAGTTCGCGCAGGCTCGATTCCCGCTGTTGAACCAAGTCGCGCACCAACGCCGAAACGGCTTGCAAATTGTCGGTGGTTTGGCGCACCACACCGGTGGTGTTTTGCACACCAGCCGCCTGCCCCGGCCACAATTCGGTCACCAACAAATTGAGCTCCTGCAAGGCGCTCTCGCGGTCCTGCAACTCCGATCGCAAACGGTTGTTGAGAGCGTTCATTTCCGCCGAACTCAACTCCAAACTGCGCGACCGCAGCGCCAAATCGCGCTCGTACTGGTCGTAAGTGCCCTCCACGCGCTCCAGAAATCCACCCAGGTTTTGCAGCAACCGCTGAAGCCGAGGGCTGTGACTCAAATCAAGGCCCGCAGCTTCAGCTTGCAAAGCTGCAAAACCTGTTTCTTCGTCCCAATCCAGGAATTTTTTCAGTTGCCTTTGTAAAGCGCGGTGCATAAATGGGGTCAAGATTCCGAAAGTGTGGTCACCGTCATGGTCTGGTTGTGAAGACTGCATTGGCCGTTGGGCCCTGAAGGGCTGATCTCACCGTTGGAATAAAACCCGGTGAGCACGGCCTGCCGCCCCAACACGTCGGCAACGGCATCGAGTTCTTCGTCTACACGGTCGCCCATGACCAATTTGCGCCCGACACAACTCACCAAAATGGCCAAGGTCGCTTGGGCTCCAGCATGCATGTTGCGGGCCCAGGTGGCCGCGTCTTGTGCCCCATCGACCAGGTTGTCGGTGCTGGCCTGCATGAGTTGCAGAGAACCCTCAGAGTCGATTTCACCGGCCAAGGTGAGGCTGCCTTCGGCCTCGTTGATGCCCAGTATGGTACGGATCAAGGCGGGTTCGCCGACTCTTTGCATGGAGAAAGGGAACAACAGACCCGAAGCGGGCAGATCTTTGGCGTGTTCGCCCAGGTAACGTTTGTACACCTCCAGCGCGGGTTCTGAGTCAAGTTCGTACAACACATTGCCTTGCGAGCGGGTAACTTTGCGGTCCGGGCCAAAAGGCGTCCAGCCGCCAAAAGAACCGTGGCCCACCTGGACGTGATCGCCACACAGGCCCAAGGCAACCACAGCCCGGTCTTGCACCACCCCGCCGCCCAGCACATAGGTTTTCATGAAGGCGCCGCCATCGCCCGCCAAACCACCTGAAATGGCCACGCCTTTGCCCAGTGCTTGCTGCATGCCGCGCACCAAAGCGCTGCCATTGAGCGCCACACCCGGTGCCAGCACCAAAACCGCCTTCAAATCGGGCCGCAACAAGGCTCTTGCCACGCGCTCGCCTGCGGCTTGCGAGTCAGCCATGTCTTCGGCCAATGTGGAGCCAAACACCAGCGAAGTTCGCTCCAAACACACTGCCGTCACCGTGCAGGTGCCTTCGTCCATCCCGTCAACGGTGATTTCACCCGCGGTGGAACAACCCACCACGGTGGCCTGCGGGAAGCGCTTGGCGAGTTGATCGCCCCAACCAGGGGTCTCGAAGAAACGAACAGCGCCAAAAACCAGCACCGCCTGAGGCAGCATGGCTGCCAGCCCGTCTAAGCCTGCTTCATCTTGCGGGGACTGAAGCAATACCTGTTGAACTTGCATGCCGGCCTTTCAGAACCCAGGGTGGGCTTGTTAACTTTTTTGTCATTTTACGCATCATTCCCTGGATACCGAACGCTTTTACCGAATCAAATTTTCAATACTGCCAGCCCGCCCATGTAGGGTCTCAATGCTTCGGGCACGTTTATAGACCCATCGGCGTTTTGGTGGTTTTCGATGACAGCGACCAAAGCGCGGCCCACGGCCAAGCCTGAACCGTTCAAGGTGTGCACCAGCTCGTTTTTGCCTTGGGCGTTTTTGAAGCGGGCCTGCAAGCGCCGAGCCTGGAAGGCTTCGCAATTGCTGACCGAGCTGATTTCGCGGTAAGTGTTTTGGGCCGGCAACCAGACCTCAAGGTCGTGCGTGCGGGTGGCACCAAAACCCATGTCGCCGGTGCACAAGGCCAACACGCGGTAGGGCAGCCCGAGTTTTTGCAACACCGCTTCGGCGTGGCCGGTCATGGCCTCCAGGGCCTCGTAGCTTTTTTCGGGGTGCACAATTTGCACCATTTCCACTTTGTCAAACTGGTGCTGGCGGATCAAACCACGGGTGTCGCGCCCCGCACTGCCGGCTTCGGACCGAAAGCACGGTGTGTGCGCCGTCAGTTTGATGGGCAGGTCGGCTTCGGCCACAATTTCATCGCGCACAAAGTTGGTCAATGGCACTTCGCTGGTGGGAATCAGGTACAGCGCTCCCTCGTCGTCACCTTCTTGCCCGCCTTTTTTGGCGGCGAACAGGTCGGCCTCGAACTTGGGCAGCTGGCCGGTGCCGCGCAGGGTTTCAGCGTTGACGATGTAGGGGGTGTAACACTCGGTGTAGCCGTGTTCCTGGGTTTGCACATCCAGCATGAATTGGGCCAGAGCGCGGTGCAAACGGGCGATCGGGCCTTTCATGACCACGAAACGCGAACCGCTGAGCTTGGTGGCGGTTTCAAAATCCAGGCCGAGCGG
>JBDKEX010000007.1:0-6367 GCA_039798985.1 Pseudomonadota bacterium
CGAACTTGGCTGCCAGCACGGTCGTGATGGCCGCTGTCAGGGTGGTCTTGCCGTGGTCCACGTGACCAATCGTGCCTACGTTGACGTGCGGCTTGGTCCGCTCAAATTTCTCTTTTGCCATGATGCAAATCCTTTAAAAAGAACAAGGCCCGTGTGAGGTTTAAGGTCTGCACCACACTGCTGGTTCGCTGTGCACGGGCACACAGCGGCGCATGGTCGCAGACCGGGGAAAACTTACTTGGCGCGCTGCGAAACAATGGCTTCGGCCACGTTGCGCGGAGCTTCGGAGTAGTGCTTGAATTCCATGGTGTAGGTCGCACGACCTTGTGACATGGAACGCAGTGTGGTGGAGTAACCGAACATTTCAGACAGGGGCACTTCGGCCTTGATGGCCTTGCCGCCACCGACCATGTCTTCCATGCCCTGCACCATGCCACGACGGCTGGACAAATCGCCCATCACGTTGCCGGCGTAGTCTTCGGGGGTTTCCACTTCCACGGCCATCATGGGTTCGAGAATGACCGGCTGGGCCTTCTTGCAACCTTCTTTGAAGCCGAAGATGGCAGCCATCTTGAACGCCAGTTCGTTGGAGTCCACGTCGTGGTACGAACCGAAGTGCAGGGTGACCTTGACATCGACAACCGGGTAACCGGCCAGCACGCCTTGGGTCAAGGCTTCGTTGATGCCCTTTTCCACCGCAGGAATGAATTCGCGCGGCACCACGCCGCCCTTGATCGCGTCCACAAACTCGAAGCCTTTGCCGGCCTCTTGCGGTTCGATCTTGAGCACCACGTGACCGTACTGACCTTTACCACCGGACTGACGCACGAACTTGCCTTCGGCGTTGTCCACGGTGCCGCGGATGGTTTCGCGGTAAGCCACTTGAGGCTTGCCCACGTTGGCTTCCACGCCGAATTCGCGCTTCATGCGGTCAACAATGATTTCCAGGTGCAGCTCGCCCATACCGGCGATGATGGTCTGACCGGATTCTTCGTCGGTGCGCACGCGGAAAGACGGGTCTTCTGCTGCCAGGCGGTTCAGGGCAATGCCCATTTTTTCCTGGTCGGCTTTGGTCTTGGGTTCAACGGCCTGTGCGATCACAGGCTCAGGGAACACCATGCGTTCCAGGGTGATGACAGCGGACGGGTCGCACAGGGTTTCACCCGTGGTCACGTCTTTCAAACCCACGCAGGCAGCGATGTCGCCGGCGCGGATTTCTTCCACTTCCTGGCGGTTGTTGGCGTGCATCTGAACGATACGGCCAATGCGCTCTTTCTTGCCCTTGACCGCGTTGTACACGGTGTCGCCTTTTTTGAGCACGCCAGAGTACACACGAACGAAGGTCAACTGGCCCACAAAGGGGTCGGTCATCAGTTTGAACGCCAAAGCAGACAGTTTTTCTTCGTCATCGGCCTTGCGGTTGGTCGGCTGTTCGTCTTCGTCGGTGCCGCCCACCGGTGGGATGTCCACAGGCGAGGGCAACAATTCGATGACGGCGTCGAGCATGCGCTGCACGCCCTTGTTCTTGAACGCGGTGCCGCACAGCATGGGCTGGATTTCACAAGCCAAGGTGCGGGCGCGCAAACCGGCGGTGATTTCCGCTTCGGTCAGTTCACCTTCTTCGAGGTACTTGTTCATCAGCTCTTCAGAGGCTTCAGCAGCGGCTTCCACCATCTTTTCGCGCCATTCTTTGGCTTGCTCGAGCAGTTCAGCCGGGATGTCTTGGAAGGTGAACTTCATGCCTTGGGACGCTTCGTCCCAAATGATGGCTTTCATCTTGCGCAGGTCAACCACGCCAGTGAAGTTTTCTTCGGCGCCGATCGGGATCACGATGGCCACGGGGTTGGCCTTCAGGCGCAAGCGCATCTGGTCGTAGACCTTGAAGAAGTTGGCACCGGTGCGGTCCATCTTGTTCACAAAGGCCAAACGCGGCACTTTGTACTTGTTGGCTTGACGCCAAACGGTTTCAGACTGAGGCTGCACGCCACCCACCGCACAGTACACCATGCAGGCGCCGTCCAGCACGCGCATGGAACGCTCCACCTCAATGGTGAAGTCCACGTGGCCGGGGGTGTCGATGATGTTGAAACGGTGCTCGGCGAAGGAGTTGTCCATGCCTTTCCAGAAACAGGTGGTGGCAGCAGAGGTGATGGTGATGCCGCGCTCTTGTTCCTGCTCCATCCAGTCCATGGTGGCAGCGCCGTCGTGCACTTCACCGATTTTGTGGTTCACGCCTGTGTAGAACAGGATGCGTTCGGTGGTGGTGGTTTTGCCGGCGTCGATGTGAGCAGAAATACCGATGTTGCGGTAACGCTCCAGTGGCGTGGTACGTGCCATGAGAAATACTCCGAAGGTAAGAACACAGAGCCCGCCACCCCTTTTGAGAGTGATGCGGGCTCGCTTGCTTGCGCGTTGGGGCGGAACCCGACTTAGAAGCGGAAGTGGCTGAATGCCTTGTTGGCGTCGGCCATGCGGTGCACTTCGTCACGCTTCTTCATGGCACCGCCACGGCCTTCGTTGGCCTCGAGCAACTCGTTGGCCAGGCGCAGGGCCATGGATTTTTCGCTGCGCTTGCGTGCAGCTTCCTTGATCCAGCGCATGGACAGGGCCAGGCGACGAACCGGACGCACTTCAACGGGCACCTGGTAGTTGGCACCCCCCACGCGGCGGGACTTCACTTCCACCAGGGGCTTGACGTTGTTGATGGCGATGGTGAAGAGTTCCAGCGGATCTTTGCCAGTTTTCTTCTCCATGGTCTCCAGGGCACCGTAAATGATGCGCTCGGCCACCGCTTTTTTGCCGCCTTCCATGATCACGTTCATGAATTTGGACAGCTCGACATTGCCGAACTTGGGATCCGGCAGGATTTCACGTTTAGGGACTTCGCGACGACGTGGCATTTTTAAACCTCTGTTGCTTCAGTTGGCACCGCTTTGCGGCACCGCGAGAGCTATTCCCAACTCTCACTTACTCGACCCGTGCACACCATGCGCATTGAGGGTCACTACGCTTGAACGACTCGCCAGCAAGTCTCAAGCACCGAATTTTGAACACGGCACTGTGGCCGCGCCCGACGAACCCAGCGGCAATTAAGCCTTCTTGGGACGCTTGGCACCGTACTTGGAGCGCGACTGCTTGCGGTCTTTCACGCCTTGCAAGTCCAGCGAACCGCGAACAATGTGGTAACGCACACCCGGCAAGTCTTTGACACGACCGCCGCGAACCAGCACCACGCTGTGTTCCTGCAGGTTGTGGCCTTCACCGCCGATGTAGGAAATGACTTCGAAACCGTTGGTCAGGCGCACCTTGGCAACCTTACGCAAAGCGGAGTTCGGCTTCTTGGGCGTTGTGGTGTACACGCGGGTGCACACGCCACGACGCTGGGGGCAGTTTTCCATCGCGGGGGACTTGGATTTGGTCTTTTCGACCTCCCGCCCGTGACGAATGAGTTGATTGATGGTTGGCATTGAAACGTCCCTAAACGTTTGAAAAACAAAAACGTGAAACCCTTCGGAAAATTCCGAAAAGCCTTTGAGTGTAGCACGGGGCGTTTTTAGCTGCAAGCGCTGGTGCGCGCTTCGAGGGCTTTGTTGCAAATGGCCAGCGCCCGCTGCAGGTCCAAAGCGTCGATCGCACTTTCCAGGTCGGCCCACCGCTGCTGCCGGTGCGCCGGGGTTTGCGCACGAATGGTTTCGAAAACCTCCAGCATTTCGAGGT
This sequence comes from Pseudomonadota bacterium, assembly GCA_039798985.1. Taxonomy (GTDB): domain Bacteria; phylum Pseudomonadota; class Gammaproteobacteria; order Burkholderiales; family Burkholderiaceae_C; genus JBDKEX01. Next base: position 3,718 of record JBDKEX010000007.1, read on the forward strand.
CGTTCATCTCGATCAGCGCCTTCAAACGTTTGAGCAAGACCCGCTCATCGGCCGTCAGGTCCATGTTCGCCTCGGCAAAGGGCAAAGGCGCGGGCCCAACCCCTGGTGTGGACCCCGCGATTGCAACGAGCGTCTGCTGGGCGGCATGGCGAAGATCGCCCAAATCGGGCAGGGTGCCGCGTTTGCACTGGGCCTCGGCCTGGGCCGCGGCTTGGGCCAGCAACTGCGCGCCCACTGTGGAAGCCGAGCCCTTGATGCTGTGCAACACGCGCCTCAAGGAATCGAGGTCGGCCTGCCGTGCGGCTGTGTTCATGTGCTGCAACTGCTGGGGCAAATCGGCGTAAAAACCCTTGATCAACCGGTCGAGCAGTTTGTCGTTGCCCGCCAAACGGCGCAGTGTGGCCAAACGTTCCATGACCAGGTCATTGCCGCCATCCAGTTCGTGGGGCACCGGTTGTGGCCCCTGCTCGAACAACGGGTGCGACACCGCACGGGATGCTTCAGGGCTGCAGTGGGCCAACAGCTTGGCCACCAACACGTTCAGATCGAAGGGTTTGCCAATGTGATCGTTCATGCCCGCCTCCAAGCAGGCGCGGCGATCGCTGTCGAGCGCGTTGGCGGTCATTGCAATGATGGGCAGTGCCGCCAAACCCAAGCCTTGGCGGATGTGGGCCGTGGCGGCAAAACCGTCCATGACGGGCATTTGAAGGTCCATCAGCACCGCATCAAAGCCGGGGTGGGTCTTCGCCACCTTGTCCACGCCTTCGCGGCCATTGGAGGCGACCCACACCTTGGCCCCCTCTCCAGCCAACAACTCCTGCGCGACCTGCTGGTTGACGATGTTGTCTTCCACCAACAGCAGGCGCAAGCCCTGCAAACGGCGCGGGGCAAGGGGGGCCGGAGGGGAGTCTGCTGGCCGAGGCGCAGCGTGCTTGGCAATTGCCTCCAGCAACACGTCGCGCGTGAGGGGTTTGGCCACCACGGCCGCCGCCAGCTGCTGCCCAGCGGACGATCTGCGCAGGGTCGTGTCGTCACCGCAGCGAGACAACACCAAAATACAGGGTGGCTTGACTTGAGCGCGCTGCGCAATGTCCACCAATTGGGCGGCAGCGGCCCAGCCGTCCAGCTGGGGCAAAGACTCGTCCATGATCACCCAGGGAAAGGCAAAACCCGGGTTTGGTGGGCCGTCTGCTCGGCTGCTCATCAAACGTTCAACCATTTGAAGGGCGGTTTGCGCATCGGAAGCGACTGTGACAGGCCACCCTTCGGATTCGAGCCAATGGCGGATTTGGGCTGCCACCCCCGGGTGGTCTTCTACCACCAGCACCGGCGCCAACGCAGGGAGTCGCCAGTGCACGGGCTTGAGATGCGCGGGCACCTCGACCACCTTGTTCAGGGTCAACGAAAAGGTGAATTCGCTGCCTTTGCCCACCTGGCTTTGCACGCGAATGTGACTGCCCATCATTTCAAGCAAGCGTTTGCAAATGGCCAACCCAAGGCCGGTGCCGCCAAACCGCCTTGTGGTGGACGCTTCGGCTTGAGAAAACACGTCGAACAACAAAGCCTGGTGTTTGGGTTCAATGCCAATGCCGGTGTCTGCAACCGACACCTCCAAAGTGACGGCACCCGCCGACTCGGACAACAAACGCACCGCCACCAGCACCTGGCCGTGCTGCGTGAATTTGATGGCATTGGTGGCCAAATTGACCAAGACTTGCTGCAAACGGGTGGGGTCGCCAGACAAAACAGGGGGCAGGTTGGAATCGACATCGATCAGCACCTCCACCGGCTTGGTGCCCACCTCAGTGCAACAAATAACCGCCAGCGAGCGAAACAATTGCTCGGTCGAAAACGGCACCAATTCCAGGGCCATCTTGCCCGCATCGACCTTGGAAAAATCCAGCACGTCGTTGAGCAACGCCAGCAGGGACTGCGACGCGGTTTCCGCTTTGCCAATGTGGCCCTGCTGCAGCGGGCTGAGGTCGGTTTTGCGCAGCAACTGCAACATGCCGTGAATGGCATTCATGGGGGTGCGTATTTCGTGGCTCATGTTGGCCAAAAAATGCCCCTTGGCCAGGGTGGCCGCCTGGGCGCGTTCGGCAGCGAGGCGGTAGTTGTGCTCGGCGGCCGCTCGCTTTTCCGATTCAAGTTCGGCCACTTTGAGCGATTGCTGCAAATCCTGGATGAGGGTGGAGACCGGCAGCAACGTGACCCAGAAAACAAACAGGCTCAAAAACCACTGCACCAGCGGAGAACCCGGAAAAAACCGGGGGGGCTCCCAACCGCTGTTTTGCAGCAGCACGAACACCAACCACGCCGCCAAGTAACTGACGCCATAGCCAATGGCGGCGCGGCTTGAAACCACCACCGCCAAAATAAGCGCAACCGAGGCCAACATACCGGTAAAGGTGCCAGGCAAGCCCAAAAACACCAGGGCACCCACCAAGAACCAGATGAAGGTGGCAAACAACTGGATGGAAAATTTGAACCGGCCCCGCCCTGCCAGATGACGGCAATACAGCGTGAAGCACAGCAACACCAGGCCCAGCGCGGCAGCAGGGCCTTGGCGTGCAAACAAAAACGGCACGCCCACCAGCAAGATGGCGGCCGCCATGACCAACACCGAGTCGTAGTACTTGAACAGCAAACG
>JBDKEX010000008.1:0-10897 GCA_039798985.1 Pseudomonadota bacterium
AAGCCGGTGTGCTGGACGCGTACGCGCTCACCTTCCTGCGTTGGGGTGGTTTTGCGGGCATTGACCCGAACGAATTCCCAGCCACCTGGAAGTTGGTGCAGGCATTTGCTGAGATTCCCGCCGTGGCGCGCGTCATCGAGCGCGAGCGCCTCAAGCTCAACGTCTACCAACCCGCCGCCTGAGCGCCCTCTGCGTCTGAATCAGCCCGCCGAAGCCGGCGGGCCACCAAACCTCAGCGACACGCGCAAACCGCGCCCGCTGGGGCGCTGGGGGTAGGTATCTTCCAGCAGCAGCCCTGCGCCGTGCTGTTGCGCTATCTCATTGACGATGGCCAAACCCAGCCCCGAACCGTCCACATTGGTACCCAACGCACGGTAAAAAGGCTCCAACACAAGCGATCTTTCAGCCTCTGGTATGCCTGGGCCGTTGTCTTCCACTTGCAGCACTTGCACGCCGCTGAATTTGTCCACCAACACCCTGGCCGTGACCACGCCACCGCTGGGCGTGTAGTTGATTGCGTTGTCCACCAAATTGCGCACCAGTTCGCGCAACAAGGTGGGGTTTCCATCCATCACGCAACCGGGCGGCACGGTCATCGGGCCCTCGTAGCCCAGATCTATCCTTTTTTCCAGCGCGCGGGGCACCGAATCCTCCACCACGTCGGTCACCAGTTCGGCCAAATCAATCGGCGAACTGGGCAAGGTGCGGCCCGTGGTCTCTGCCCTGGCCAAAGCCAGCAGCTGGTTCACGGTGTGGGTGGCCCGTATGCTCGATTTGGCGATTTGCTGGAGCGAGCGGTGCACCTCCTCGGGTTGCGAGGTCATTTGGGCCATTTCGGCTTGCATGCGCAGCCCCGCCAAGGGGGTTTTGAGCTGGTGCGCGGCGTCCGCCAAAAAACGCTTTTGCGTGCCAAGCGAAGTCTTCAGCCTGTCCAGCAAATCATTGATCGATGACACCAAAGGCGCCACCTCTTGCGGCACAAAATGCTCGTCTATGGGGCTCAAATCATCTGGTTTGCGAGCCCGAATGCGCTGCTCCAGTTCGCTCAAGGGGCGAATGCCGCGTACCAGCGCCAACCACACCAGCAACACCGCCAAGGGCAGTATCACAAACTGCGGCACCATCACCCCTTTGATGATTTCTGTGGCCAAACGCGACCGCTTTCCTCGGGTTTCTGCCACCTGCATAAGCACCAGCGTTTCGCGGTTGTCGCCACGCACCACCCAGGTGTAGGCCACCCGCACCTCTTCGCCGCGCACCACGTCGTCGCGCAAACGCACTTCACCCGGCGGCAGGTTTTGTTCGGCGTCAGGCGCTGGAAACTCCGATTCCCCGCTGACCAGCTTTCCCGCTGTGTCTCGCACCTGGTAGAAAATCAAGTCGGTATCGTCCGCACGCAACAAATCACGGGCCTGTGCCGTGAGATTGAACTGTGGTTGGCTGCCCTTGAGCACCACAAACTGGGTCAATGCCTGCAGGTTGAATTCCAACGCCCGGTCGAATGGCTTGCTCGCAATGCCTTGCGCCACAAACCAGGTCAGCGCCAAAGACAAGGGCCACAGCAGCAACAGCGGCGTGAGCATCCAGTCCAAAATTTCGCCAAACAGGCTGCGCTGCTCGCGCTGGAACAACCCGAACGACATCGACCCATAGCGCTCGTCCGGGGGGTTGCCTCCTGGCAAAACAGCGGGCGCTACGGCCGTGCTGTGCCCCGCCCGGGGCCTCTCAGCCTGGGATTTTTTCAAGACAATAGCCCAATCCACGCACAGTGGCGATGCGTATTGGGCCCTTTTCTATTTTCTTGCGCAAGCGGTGGATGTAGACCTCAATGGCGTTGTTGCTCACCTCTTCGCCCCACTCACACAGGCGCTCGACCAACTGGTCCTTGCTGACCAGGCGTCCTGCGCGCTGCAGCAGCACCTCAAGCAAACCCAGTTCGCGCGCCGACAATTCGACCATTTTTCCGTCTATGGACGCCACCCGCCCGGCTTGGTCGTAAATCAACGGGCCATGCTTGATCTGGCTGCTGGCCCCACCCATGCCACGTCGCGTCAAAGCGCGCACCCGGGCCTCCATTTCCTGCAAGGCAAACGGTTTGGCCATGTAATCGTCCGCCCCGAGGTCCAGACCTTTGACCCGGTCTTCCACACTGTCAGCGGCCGTCAGTATCAACACCGGGAGGCTCGAGCCCCTGCCTCGCAGGCGCTTGAGCACCTCCAGCCCATGCATTTTGGGCAGGCCCAAATCCAGTATGAGCAAATCAAACTCGTTGTTGGTCATCAGGGCCGCGTCGGCTTCGCTGCCGCTCGCCACGTGGTCCACCGCAGCGCCCGCCGCCCGCAGAGTGCGCATCAGGCCATCGGCCAACACCTGGTCATCTTCAGCAATCAAGATGCGCATGAGGTCTCCTGTTGTAATGCGTTCGATGCGATTTTAGGCTTGCCGGGGCCATGCACTCGGCGGTTCACATCGGTGTTTGCACCTAGGCAGCCCGCCGCCTCAGTAACCCTGCGCATACGCCTCCAGCCCCAGGGCCACCACCGTGGCAACCTCCAGGCCCACTTGGGCCTTGAACTCGCGCTCGGTTTGCTCAACCGCCAGCCTGAACGCCTCCAACCACTCCAAGCCGGTGGGCGTGAACACAATGAGGCGCGCGCGGGCATCCAGTGGATCGGCCTCGCGGCGCACCAAGCCCCATGCCGCGCACTGGTCCACCAAATCCCCCATGGCCTGTTTGGTCATACCGGCACTGGCGGCCAGGTCGGTCAAGCGAGCACCCTTCAAGGGCAAATGCCGCGTGATATGGATGTGCGCTGCCCCCACCTGCCCGCGCGCCGCCAAATTGGACAAGGCCAGCGGCACGCTCACTTCGTGCGCCATCAACTCCATCACCCTGGCATCAAATCGGCGCAAGGCATGACCCATCAGGCGGCCCAAATGGGTCAGCCGCCACCCCCCTTCGAACGCCGGCGGCATGTGTTTTTCGGGCAAGTTTGAGGCAGGAATCACGGTGTTTAATGGTAACGCAAACTGACTATTTAATTTAAAAATTTGTTTGTATTAAGCCGTAAACTGCAGCCTAGGCACCAACCACTGCACACAGCAAAAAGGGAGGTTGGGTCTTCAACCCCATGTTTTAAAAGGATATTTCCATGAGCACCGCACCCAAAACAATCGACACCGAAAAAGCCAAAGCCCTCCAGGCCGCACTCGCCCAAATTGAAAAACAGTTCGGCAAAGGCACCATCATGCGCCTGGGTGAGGGTGAAGTCATTGAAGACATCCAAGTCGTCTCCACCGGCTCTTTGGGGCTGGACGTGGCCTTGGGCGTGGGCGGTTTGCCGCGTGGTCGCGTCATAGAAATCTACGGCCCCGAGTCTTCGGGCAAGACCACCCTGACCTTGCAGGTCATTGCCCAAATGCAAAAACAGGGCGGCACCTGTGCGTTTGTAGACGCAGAACACGCACTGGACGTGCAGTACGCACAAAAGCTGGGGGTGAACCTGCAAGAAATGCTGATTTCCCAGCCCGACACCGGCGAACAAGCCCTGGAGATTGTGGACAGCCTGGTGCGCTCCGGCGCAGTGGACCTGATCGTGGTGGACTCGGTGGCTGCACTCACGCCCAAAGCCGAAATTGAAGGCGACATGGGCGACAGCCTGCCCGGCCTGCAAGCCCGCTTGATGAGCCAAGCCTTGCGCAAACTCACCGCCACCATCAAAAAGACCAACTGCATGGTCATTTTCATCAACCAGATCCGCATGAAGATTGGCGTGATGTTCGGCAGCCCCGAAACCACCACCGGCGGCAATGCGCTCAAGTTCTACGCATCGGTGCGCCTGGACATTCGCCGCACCGGTTCGATCAAAAAGGGCGATGACGTGATTGGCAACGAGACCAAGGTCAAAGTGGTCAAAAACAAGGTGTCGCCCCCTTTCAAAACCGCCGAATTCGATATTCTCTTTGGCGAAGGCATCAGCCGCGAAGGCGAAATCATCGACTTGGGCGTGCTGCACAAGGTGGTTGAGAAGTCCGGCGCGTGGTACGCCTACAGCGGCGAAAAAATCGGGCAAGGCCGCGACAATGCACGCGAGTTCTTGCGCGAAAACCCCCAACTGGCACACGAAGTTGAAAACAAGGTGCGCCAGGTGCTCAACGTGCCGCTCTTGCCAGCATTCGACCCCAACAGCGTCAAAACCGCCGCGGTTGACGAGGAAACCACCGCAGCATGACGGCATTGCCCGACCACACGCCGGGCCCAATACCGCCCGGGCCTTCACTGAAAGCCCGGGCCCTGCGTTTGCTTGCTACCCGAGAGCACTCCCGGCTGGAACTGGAACGCAAACTCCAGCCCTACGAAGCGCAACCGGGCGAATTGGCACAAGTACTCGACCTGCTGCAAGCAAAGGGCTTCATTGACGAGGCGCGGGTGGCAGAAAGCCTGCTGCACCGGCGCGCCAACAAACTTGGCGACCGCCGCGTGCTGCAAGAACTGCAACACAAAGGGCTGCCCAGCCAGCTGCTGGACGAAGCCGCCGCCACACTGCGCGAGACCGAAGTGGAGCGCGCCAAGGCCGTTTGGCAAAGAAAGTTTGGCAACCCTCCTGCAAACGCCCAAGAGCGCGGCAAGCAAATGCGGTTCTTGGCTTCCAGGGGGTTTTCGGGCGATTCGATCCGAAGAGCCATTGCCGCAAGCGACGACGAAAACGATTGAGTCCGGGGCCGAGCTTTACTTGCCTATACAGAACGAACTGAATATGACGCCCAACAAGTCATCGGCGCCGAATGCGCCCGTGATTTCGTTCAAGGCGTTCTGGGCCAAACGCAACTCTTCGGCCAGCAAGTCCAAGGCCTGGGCCTGCAGCGCCAGCTGCTGGCTGGCCAACTCCAAATGCTCGCCCACTCGCAACAGCGCCTGCACGTGGCGTTCACGGGCAATGTACAAGCCCTCGCCACCACCTTGCCACCCCGCCAAGGCCAGCAACTTTTGCCGCAAAACACCCAAGCCTTCACCGGTTTTGGCCGATAAATGCAGTTCACCCGATGGCGCCCCAGCCACCGCATCCGCCTTGTTGAACACATCAATCACCGGCACAGTGCGCCCACAGGTGCGGTCCAACATCCGGGCAATATCGGCGTCGGCGGCATCGTAGCCCGGTTGCCCTGTGCGCGTGAGGTCGTGCAAAAACAACACCGCATCGGCGTTTTCAATCTGGCCCCAGGCGCGCTGTATACCTATTCGCTCCACCTCGTCCGTTGCATGCTCGGCTTCGCGCAGGCCCGCCGTGTCTATCACATGCACGGGCACACCTTCCATCTGGATGGTCTGCTGCACCACATCGCGGGTGGTGCCAGCAATGGGCGTCACAATCGCCAACTCCGCGCCGGCCAGCGCGTTGAGCAAGGAGCTTTTGCCCGCGTTGGGCTGCCCGGCAATCACCACTTTGATGCCTTCACGCAGCAAGGCCCCCTGCCGGGTGCGCTGCTGCACCGCCCGCAATTGCAGACGCAAACGTTGCAACTGGCCCTGTGCATCGGCCTTTTGCAGAAAATCGATTTCTTCTTCCGGAAAATCCAGCGTGGCTTCTACCAGCATGCGCAGGTGTACCAAAGCGTCACGCAGCACCCCAATTTCGCGTGAGAAGTCGCCCGACAAAGACCGCGAAGCACTGCGAGCCGCCGCTTCAGTGCAGGCATCAATCAGGTCGGCGATCGCCTCGGCCTGGGTCAAATCAACCTTGCCGTTCAAAAAAGCACGTTCGGTAAATTCGCCCGGCTGCGCCACCCGCAAACCAGGCAGCAAAGGCGAACCGCCGGCGCCGGTTTGCAAACCCGACTCCAAACAACGCGCCAACAGCAACTGCAACACCACAGGCCCCCCATGGGCCTGCAACTCGAGCACGTCTTCCCCTGTGTAAGAGTGGGGTGCCGGAAAAAACAGCGCCAAGCCGTGGTCTATGGCGGCGCCTTGCGCGTCACAAAATGGCAGGTAAGTGGCTTCGCGAGGGCGCAATTCTCGGCCCAACAAAACCGGAACCCAGCCCGCCAGCCCGCGCCCAGACACCCGCACAATCCCCACCCCGCCGCGCCCTGGAGCGGTCGCAACGGCAGCAATCGGGTCTTGGTGGCGGGGCAGCAAGGCTTACTTGAAACTCGGCATGTTGAACTTGAGCGGCACGCCCATGCGGTGGTTGATGAAGGCCTGCTGGGCAATCGTCAACGCGTTGTTGGTGATCCAGTACAACACCAAGCCCGACGGGAAGAAGAAGAACATCACGCTGAAAGCCAGGGGCATGAACCACATCAGCTTGGCCTGCATGGGGTCGGGCGGCAGCGGATTCAACGCGGTTTGCACCACCGTGGTCAACGCCATCACAAACGGCAGAATGTAATAAGGGTCGGGAGTGGACAAATCGGTGATCCACACAGCCCAAGGCGCGTTGCGCATTTCCACGCTGGCCAAAAGCACCCAATACAAGGCAATGAACACCGGAATCTGGATCATGATGGGGAAGCAACCGCCCAGAGGGTTGACCTTTTCTTCCCGGTAGATCTTCATCATCTCCATTTGCATCTGCTGCGGATTGCTCTTGAGGCGCTCACGCATTTCCTGTATGCGGGGGTTGATGGCCTTCATTTTGGCCATGCTGCGGTAAGCGCTGGCGTTCAGCCAGTAAAAAGCCGCCTTGATCAGCACCACCAACAACACAATCGCCCAGCCCCAGTTGTTCACAAGGGAATGGATCCTCTCCAGCAACCAATACAGTGGCTTGGCCAAAATCGTGACCCACCCGTAGTCCTTGACCAACTCCAACCCGGGCGTCAGAACTTCGAGGGTTTTTTCAGCCTGGGGGCCCACAAACAAACGCGACTCCACAGCCTGTGTTTGGCCCGGTTCAATGGCGGGAACCGCGGCAATCATGCCCACAGAATACAGGTTGTTGTCGATTTTGCGAACAAAGTTTTCGCGCTCCAACCCCTCCCCCAACAGCCACGCCGAGGCAAAGTAGTGTTGAACCATAGAGACGTAACCATCGGTTGCCGTCTTTTGAAACGTCACCTTGTTCTTGTCTATGTCTGCAAACTCGATTTTTTCAAATTTGGCCGTTGAGCTGTAAACCGCCGGGCCAGTGAACGTGGAGTAAAACGGCGTTTCGCTGCTGCCCTTGCTGCCGTCGCGCACCAACTGCAAGTAAAGCTGTGGCTTGATTGCCGCGCTCCCGCGGTTGAGCACCTCGTGCTTCACCAACACGTCGTATGCACCGCGTTTGAGGGTGTAGGTTTTGGCCAACACCACACCGTCCAGCGGTACGGACTCAAACCGCACCGTCAAACTGTCTTGGCCATCAGGCAGCGATTTGGCCGAACTGACCAGCCGCATCGGCGTTTTGTGGCTGGGGAAATTGCCCCCAATCAAACCCGTTTGTGCCACGTAAGTGTGACCTTCTTCTTGGCTCAACAACTTCAGAGGCACGAAAGCCTCGTTTTTGTCCAAACCGGTCACAGAGGCATGCTTGAGCATGTCGGCGCCCACCAAAGAGCCGCCCTCGGTATCGAACGTCAGCTGCAACACATCAGAACTGACGGTGATTTTTTCGCGGGGCACCGACGAGGCTGCTCCAGCCGGCACATCACCCGGCTTGGCTGCCAAGGCTGCTGTCGGCGCCTCGACAGGCAACGGGGCATCGGCCGCTTTGGTCACCGCTGCTGGCGACGGGAAAAAAGTAGGCGCTTTGCCGCTGTAAACCTGCCACTTGTCCCAGATCAGGACCATCGAGAAACCAAATATCACCCAAAGAATGGAACGGCGAATGTCACTCATGACGGCTTCTTGTTTGATGAATCAGACGGTTGGCAGACCCAGGAGGTGAGCCAAGATGAACGGTACGCAGGCACTGGGTCACACCCCCCTTCGCACCAGGGGTGGCAACGCGCCAAGCGTTTGAGGGTGAGGTAGCTGCCATGCGCTGCGCCGTGCCGGTCCAGCGCCTCAAGCGCATAAGCCGAACAAGTGGGGTAGAACCGGCAAGACGACCCGAGCCACGGACTGAGCAGCAAGCGGTACGCACGCACCCCACCCGCCAGGGCGCGCTTAGGCCAGTCAAGCATGTCCACCCTTTGAACGGCGGGCAGCCAAGCCCGCTCCCAGCAAATGAAGCAGCTCCAAGCGCGCTGCGCGCTTCAGTGCATCGGATGTGGCGCTGAGAAACTGTTGCCGGGAGAATCCACAACGCAAACGCACCACCATGGCGGCGTGCGGCAAATCGGTCGCAGGATCTCGGCCTACGGCATAAATCTGCCGACGCAGCGTGTTGCGCGTGACCGCGTGTTTGGCCCAACGTTTGGGCAACATTACGCCCAGCCAAGCGGCTTCTTCGGGGAACAAGCCCTCTGGGGCACTTTCGCGCTCCACCAAGTGCAAGGCAAAGTGAGGTGTTTTGACGCAAGGCGGCGCTTTGAGCACAGCATCAAACTGCGCTTTGTGGCGTATGCGCTGCACGTCGGTCAACGGACTCAACCGTGCAACGCTTGCATCGTTGGAAAGACCCACCCGTCAGCGCCGGTGCGCCCCAAGCAGATCAGAGACCCAGGCGCTTGCGGCCTTTGGCGCGGCGTGCGTTCAGCACAGCACGGCCGCCACGGGTTTTCATGCGGACCAGGAAGCCGTGGGTACGGGCACGTTTGATTTTGGAAGGCTGGTAAGTGCGTTTCATGTTGGATCCATAAGGCCTGCGCACCCAAAGGCACGCCGCCACAAAGTGTTAGACGTTTTAGCGAAACCCATGATTATTGCAAATTTCGGGCGGTTCTCCAAATTTCCCGCAAATTGCGCACCAAATATGTCCGTCCAGTCGGATAAACCAGTATGTGGATAACTCTGCCGGAGCTCTACAATAGCGGGTTGCCTGCAAGACACCTGTCCACAAGGCACCGCCCGAACCCCACCATGCCCAAACCCACTGAACCCACACCAACTGCACCCCCCGATTTGTGGGAGTGTTGCGTGGAACAGTTGGCGCAAGACATGCCCGAACAACAGTTCAACACCTGGATACGCCCGCTCACCGCCAAGGTGTCCGAATCCGGCGACAAGTTGGTTCTGGCGGTGGCCAACCGGTTCAAAATGGACTGGATACGCGCCCAGTACGCTGGAAAAATCAGCGCCCTGCTGTCAGCTCAGGCCGGCCAACCGGTGGTTTTGGAATTGGCCCTGGCACCGCGAGAAGCGCCTGCCAAAACAAGCTTTGCCTCACGCGCCTCGCAAGACCCGGTGTTTGCCGAGTTGCCCGAGGTGCAGGCGGCCCCCGAACCCAAGGCCGACGACCGCCGTCACCGGCTCAACACCGCCCTAACGTTTGCAACGCTGGTGGAGGGCTCGGCCAACCGCATGGCGCGCGCAGCTGCCATGCACGTGGCGGGCAGCCCGGGGCAGCTTTACAACCCGCTCTTCATTTACGGGGGTGTGGGCCTGGGCAAAACCCACTTGATGCACGCGATTGGCAACCAGTTGCTGGCCGACAAACCCCAAGCCAAGGCGCTCTACATCCACGCCGAGCAGTTTGTGACCGATGTGGTCAAGGCCTACCAGCGCAAAACCTTCGACGAATTCAAGGAACGCTACCACTCGCTCGATTTGCTGCTGATCGATGACGTGCAGTTTTTTGCCAACAAGGAACGCACCCAAGAAGAATTCTTCAACGCGTTTGAGGCGCTGCTGGCCAAAAAGAGCCACATCGTCATGACCAGTGATACCTACCCCAAAGGGTTGGCGGATATCCACGAACGCCTGGTGTCGCGATTTGACTCGGGGCTGACCGTGGCCATTGAACCGCCCGAACTGGAAATGCGGGTGGCCATTCTGATCAACAAGGCCGAGGCGGAAGGCTCGTCCATGCCCGAGGACGTGGCGTTTTTTGTGGCCAAGAACGTGCGCTCCAACGTGCGTGAACTAGAAGGCGCGCTGCGAAAGATCCTGGCGTACAGCCGCTTCAACCAGCGCGAGGTGTCCATCCAGCTGGCGCGCGACGCGTTGAAAGATTTGCTGTCCATCCAGAACCGGCAGATCAGCGTGGAGAACATCCAGAAAACCGTGGCCGATTTTTACAAAATCAAGGTCGCGGACATGTACTCCAAAAAGCGCCCGGCCAACATTGCCCGCCCGCGCCAAATCGCCATGTTCTTGGCCAAAGAATTGACCCAAAAAAGCCTGCCCGAGATTGGCGAGCTGTTTGGAGGCCGTGACCACACCACGGTGCTGCACGCGGTGCGCAAAATTGCTGCCGAGCGCCAGACCTTGACCGAGCTGAACCAGCAGCTGCACGTGTTGGAACAAACCCTCAAGGGTTGACATCAACACGACACCTTAGCGAGACCCAAAACAGGGACAATGTTGCAACCTAACCCTTGCGCCCAGAAAGACCCGACATGATCGTTTTTCAATCGACCCAGGACAAAGTGTTGGCCGCCCTGCAATCGGTGGCGGGCATTGTGGAACGGCGCCACACCCTGCCGGTGCTGGCCAATGTGCTGATACGCAAAAGCGCCGGACAGGTGCAATTGACCACCAGCGACCTGGAAATCCAAATACGCACCCAAGTGGACTTGGGCGGCGACGACACGGCATTTACCACCACCGTGGGCGCGCGCAAACTGATTGATATTTTGCGCACCCTGCCGGCCGATCAAAAAGTCAGCCTTGAATCGTCGGCTTCCAAGCTGATACTCAAGGGCGGCAAGTCCAAATTCACACTGCAAACCTTGCCCGCCGAAGATTTTCCGCTGGTGCAGGAGTCGCCCAGTTTTGGCCCGGTGTTCAGCGTGCCACAAAAGGTGCTTAAAAGCTTGCTCAACCAGGTGTCGTTCTCCATGGCGGTGCACGACATTCGCTACTACCTCA
>JBDKEX010000009.1:0-5986 GCA_039798985.1 Pseudomonadota bacterium
GTTCGTATTCGTCGTGGCAGTGCCAACGCGCCAACTGGGTCGGAAAACCGTGCGACAAACACCGCACCATGCCGACCTCGTTGGGGGATTCGTACCCCAGGTCGGGGAGGCGGGCAAAGTCACGTTCCAGTTCGGGCTTGAGCTGGCGTGGAGACTGTCGGGTGCGTACTGTCATGGTGTGACCCCTCAAGACGCATGATAGCCCGCCACAAATGCCCCGACACGGCCACGGGCGTTGCGAATGGCGGCTTCTAGGCGCGGGTCACTGGCCAGTTCACCCCACAAGGTGGCATCGGCAGCAAACGCGGCCACAGGGTCGGCAGATTCGCACATGGCATGGGCCGCCGCCGGGTCCATGGCCTGGTCTTGGTAAGCGTAAGGAATTTGCCCGGCGTGCCAGCGCTGCAGGTAGGCCAAAAACAGGGCGGGCAGCATGGCCACGCTGTCGATGGAGCCCCCACGGGCCAGGCGCTCGCGGATGGTGGGCGCGATGAAGCCCGGAATTTTGCTGAAACCATCCATGGCCACGCGCTGGTTGGTGTCGCATATGGCGGGGTTGCCGAAGCGGTCCAGCACCACATCGCGGTACTGCGGCAGGTTGATGGGGCAAGGGTGCTCCGGCGTGTCCAGCACGGGAATGGTGTCGTTGGTCACGTAGTCGAAGGCCATTTGCCGGATCACGGGGTCGTGGGTGCCTTCGTGTATGTAAAGGTAGCCCACCAGTGTGCCGGCCCACGCAATGCAGGAATGCGTGGCATTGAGCAGGCGTATTTTGGCTTCCTCGTAAGCGTCCACCGACTGAACCATCTCCACGCCCACGCGCTCCCAGGCCGGGCGGCCCGCGATGAAGCGGTCCTCGATCACCCACTGTATAAAGCTCTCGCCCATGACTGCAGCGGGGTCGTCCACACCCGTGGCGGCCTTGACGCGCTCGCGCACATCGGGCGTGGGCCGGGGGGTGATGCGGTCCACCATGGCATTGGGGCTGGTGGTATTGGCCTGCACCCAGGCCAACAATTGGGCATCGCCCAGCAGTTCAATGAACTGCAACAGGCCACCGCGGGAACGGTCGCCGTTGTGGCGCAGGTTGTCGCAGTTGAGCAGGGTCACCGGGCCGGCGTTGTTGGCGTGGCGGGCGCGCAGAATGGCCGTCAAAGCCCCGTAAATGGTGGAGCCGGGGCGCGCAGCGCGGGCAGCTTCCAGGTCGGCCCTCAAATCGGCAAATGTGGCCAGGTCGAGTCGGTTCTGAGCGTCGAGGTAGTAACCCGCTTCGGTGACTGTGAATGAAATGATCTTGGTCGATGCGCTGGCGCCCTGGGCAATCAAGCCGGCCAGACCGGGGGTGTAAGGAATGACCTGGCGGATGGAGTTGATGCGCTGGTAAACGTGTTCGCCGGCGGGTGAGATGGTCTCCAGCGTGTAGGAGCCGCCTTGCGCCGCCAAGGCAGCAAGGGTGTCCGCCATGTCGGGCCGGGTGTTACCACCGGCCAGGGCCCACGAGGTGTCGCCAGACTCCATCAGCTGATTCAAATAAACCGCTTGATGAGCGCGGTGAAATGAACCCAAGCCCAGGTGCAACATCACATTCATTTTTCTCTCCAGAGCAGGGTCACAAGTCAAAGTTGGTGGGCATCATCACCACGTCGCGTATGGTCATACCGCGCGGCCGCGTCAGCATAAAGAGCACCACCTCGGCCACTTCGCTGGCTTCGACCAAACTGCCGGCGTCCTTGGCCTCCTGCAATTTTTCGGGGGGCCAGTCTGACAGCAGCGAGGTGATCACTGGGCCGGGCGATATGGAGCCAACCCGAATACCGTGTTTGAACACCTGGCGGCGAACGGTTTGCACAAAGCAGTTGATGGCCCACTTGGACGATGCGTACACCGGCTCCCAAGGGGTTGGAAAGTGTGCCGCCAACGAGCTGGTCACGATGATGTCGCCGGTGCGGCGCTCGATCATGTGCTTGAGCACATCGCGCACGTTTTTCATGACCACGTTGATGTTGAGATGGAGCATGCGATCGATGGCATCGGGTTCGGCATCCACCAAATCACCGCCCACGTAAATGCCAGCGTTGGCATGAAACACATCAAGCTGGCCCGCCAGGTCCAGCACGCTGGGCATCAAGGTGGCGCATTGTTGGGGGTCGAGCAAATCGATCACCAAGGGAATGGCCGCCTTGCCATGCTTGGCGGCCAAGGCCTCCAGGGCTTGGCTGTCGCGGTCAATCATCACCACCTTGGCCCCGGCGGCCAGCATGGCCTGTGCGCTGGCCAAGCCAATGCCCGAAGCGGCCCCTGTGACGGCGGCCACTTTACCTTGCAATTTTTGTGTCATTTACAACCCCAATTCAAGAAGCTGGCGCCAACACCACGCGGCCTGCAGCGTCGAACCAATGCGCCTGCGGTGCGTCAATGTCGATGGAAACCTCGTCACCAGCGTGCAGTGTGGTGCGCTCATTTTGGCGCACCACCCACTGCGCCCCCTGGGGCGTGGCCACGTAGATCAGGGTCTCGGCACCCAAAGCCTCCACCAGCTCCACATGGCCGGGGGCTTGCCCTTGCCCAGCGGGGCGCAAAGTGAGGTATTCGGGGCGCAAACCCACCGAACCCCCCATGGCCGCGGGTGGGCACACTTGTTGTACAGCGCCAGGCAACTGGTTGCAGGGCACCACATTCATTTGCGGGGTGCCTATGAACTGCGCCACAAATTGGTTGGCGGGCCGGTCGTAGAGTTCAAGCGGGGTGCCCACCTGCTCTATTTGCCCGTCCCGCAACACCACCACGCGGTCGGCCAGGGTCATGGCCTCGACTTGATCGTGGGTCACGTAAATGGTGGTGGCGCCCAACTCGCGGTGCAGTTTGGCAATTTCTACCCGGGTCTGGCCGCGCAACGCAGCGTCCAGGTTGGACAGGGGTTCGTCAAACAAAAACACCTTGGGCGCACGCACAATGGCCCGGCCAATGGCCACACGCTGGCGTTGCCCACCCGACAGTTCTTTGGGTGTGCGCTGCAAGTAAGGCGTGAGGTTGAGGATTTGCGCCGCGCGCTCCACTTTCTCGCGCACCACGGCCGGGTTTTCATTGGCCAGCTTGAGGGCAAAGCTCATGTTCTCGTACACGCTCATGTGCGGGTACAGGGCGTAGCTCTGGAACACCATGGCCAAGTCGCGCTTGCTGGACGGCTGGTGGGTGATGTCACGGTTTTCCAGTTTGAGCTGACCGCCGTCAATGTGCTCCAACCCCGCAATCAGGCGCAGCAAGGTGGATTTGCCGCAGCCAGAGGGGCCCACAAACACGACGAATTCGCCTTTTTCAATGGTCAGGTCTATGCCTTTGATGGCACGGTGGTCACCGAAGAATTTCTCGATGCCTTGGAGTTGAAGGTAAGCCATGGATCGTTTTCCTGAATTGAATTACTTGACGGCACCAAAGGTGAGGCCCTGCACCAGCTGCTTCTGGCTGAACCAGCCAAACACCACGATCGGGGCAATGGCCATAAGCGAAGCGGCTGACAACTTGGCCCAGAACAGGCCTTCGGGGCTGGAATAACTGGCGATGAGCGTGGCCAGGGTGCCGGCCTTGGCCGAACTGAGGTTGAGGCTCCAGAACGCTTCGTTCCAGCTCAACACCAGGCACAGCAGCCCCGTGGAAGCCAAGCCCCCCATGCCCAATGGCAACAACACCAAGCGGAACTCTTGCCACAGGGTGGCGCCGTCCATGCGCGCCGCTTCCAGGATTTCGTGGGGAATGTCCTTGAAGTGCGAATACAGCATCCACACCATGATGGGCAGGTTGGACAGCGTGAACAGAATGATCAGGGCCAACTGGGTGTCCAGCAGTTCGGCTTTTTGGGCCAACACATAAATCGGCACCAAAGCACCCACGGCCGGCATCATTTTGGTCGAGAGCATCCACATGAGAATGTCTTTGGTGTGCTTGGACCTGAAATAAGCCATGGAATAAGCCGCCGGCGCGGCAATGGCCAAGCCAAGCAAGGTGGACACCACACTGGTAACCAACGAATTTTTGGCGTAGAGCAGGTAGTCGCTGCGCTCTTGCACCTCGTGGAAATTGGCCAGCGTGGGCTCAAAAAACACCAAGGGCGGCACTGAAATGGCCTGCAATTCGGTTTTAAACGCCGTTAACAGCAGCCAACCCAGCGGAAAGAACAGCAGCAGCGCCACTGCCCAGGCCGCCAGGGTGCGAACCACCAGAGCAGGAGAAACAACATTGGGGCGAGACATGACTGGGTTCCTCACTTGTCCAGGTTTTTGCCGACCAGGCGAATCAAGAAGGTCGCCGCAATGTTGGCCAGCACCACCGCAAACAGGGCCCCGGCCGACGCGACACCGGCGTCAAAATTGAGCAATGCTTGCTTGAAGATCAGGAACGCCACGTTGGTGCTGGCGTCGCCCGGCCCCCCACCGGTGGTGGTGTAAATCTCGGCAAACACGCTGAGCAAAAAGATCAGCTCAATCATCACCACCACGGCCACCGAACGGCCCAGGTGCGGGATGTAGAGGTAACGCAGTTGCTGGAGGTAGTTGGCCCCGTCCATGCGCGCGGCCTCGATTTGCTCGCGGTTCATGCTTTGCAGAGCGGTCATGAAAATCAGGGTGGCAAAAGGCAACCACTGCCAGGACACCATCACGATCACGGAAAACAGCGGGTGGTCGGTCAACCAGTCCACCGGGGTGGCACCGAAGAACTGCCACACCTGGGCGAGCACGCCGTAAATGGGGTTCATCATCATGTGCTTCCACAGCAAGGCATTGACCGTGGGCATGACGAAGAACGGCGAAATCAACAAGATGCGGACCAGACCACGGCCCGGGAAGGGATCGTCGATCAACAGGGCCACGGCCACGCCCAGCACCACGGTGATGAGGATGACGCTGCCCAAGAGCACCACGGTGTTGAGCACCGCCGGCCAGAACGAGGGGTCGGTAACGAAGTATTCAAAGTTTTCCAACCCGATAAAGCCGGATTGGTCGGGCTGCATGAGGTTGAAGCGGATGACGGAAAAATAAATCGTCATCAACAGAGGCACGATCATCCACAGCAGCAAGGTGGTGACGGCGGGTGCCAGCAGGACACGGGGAAGCAAGCGGTTCATGGCTCAGCACCTGAAGCAAATAGGCAGGGCGGTAAAAAAGGGGCTGGCCCAGCCAGCCCCATCAACATCCAATCCATCCAAACTACACCATCACTTGTAGTAGCCGCCCTTTTTCATTTCGCGGTCGGCAGCCACTTGGCTGGCCTTCAAGGCAGCATCCACCGATGTTTTGCCTGCCAAAGCAGCGCTCATTTGCTGGCCCACTGCAATGCCAATGGCCTGGAATTCAGGGATGGCCGCAAACTGCACGCCCACATAAGGGGACTTGGGCAGGGTGCTGTCGTTCGGGTTGGCACTGTCAATGGCGGCTTTTTCGGCGGAAGCAAACACGGCAGCCTTCTGGAACTCAGGGTTGGCGTAGGTGCTCTTGCGTGTACCGGTCGGCACACTGGCCCAGCCGTTGGTCTTGGCCACCAGGTTGATGTAATCCTTGGACGTGGCCCAGGTCACAAACTTGGTCGCGGCATCAGCCTTTTGGGTGCCAGCGGGAATCGCCAGTGCCCAGGCCCACAGCCAGTTCGCGCCCTTTTGTGTCACGCTGTAGGGGCCTTGCGCAAAAGCCACCTTGTCGGCCACCTTGGACTGCTTGGGGTCTGTGATGAAGGATGCTGCAATGGTGGCATCGATCCACATGCCGCACTTGCCTTCGTTGTACAGCGCCAGGATTTCGTTGAAGCTGTTGGCCGAAGAGCCGGGGGGGCCGTACTTGCTCAGCATGTCCACGTAGAACGTAACAGCGTCCTTCCAGGGCTTGGATTCGAGCTGGGGCTTCCACTTCATGTCAAACCACTGTGCGCCAAAGCTGTTGGCCATGGTCGACAAAAAGGCCATGTTGTCACCCCAGCCCGGCTTGCCGCGCAGGCAGAT
>JBDKEX010000010.1:0-12583 GCA_039798985.1 Pseudomonadota bacterium
GGCGGCGGCAAATCGCTGTGCTACCAGGTGCCGGCGATTGTTCGGCAGGCGGCCGGCCGGGGTGTGGCGGTGGTGGTGTCGCCCCTGATTGCGTTGATGCACGACCAGGTGGGGGCGCTGCTGGAGGCCGGGGTGCCCGCTGCCTACCTCAACTCCAGCCTGACCAGCGATGAAGCCGCCGACATTGAACGGCGTCTGTTTCGGGGCGAAATTACCCTGCTCTATGCGGCCCCCGAACGCCTCACCACGCCACGCTTCATGGCGCAGCTGCAGTCGCTGCACGAGCGCGGCAAGCTGAGCCTGTTCGCCATAGACGAGGCCCACTGCGTGAGCCAGTGGGGCCACGACTTTCGGCCCGAGTACCGCGGCCTGGCCGCTCTGCACGAACGCTTTCCCGACGTGCCCCGCGTGGCCCTCACCGCCACCGCCGACGCCCTGACCCGGGCCGACATCGTGCACCATCTGCAATTGCAGGATGCACGGCATTTCGTCAGCAGTTTTGACCGGCCCAACATTCGTTACCAAATCGTCGAGAAAAAAGAAAGCCTGCAGCAGTTGCTGCGCTTTATTGAGCGCGAACACAGCGGCACCGCCAGCGGGCGCTTGGTGCACGACGCGGGGGTGGTGTACTGCCAGTCCCGCCGCAAAGTGGAAGACGTGGCCGCCCAATTGGCCGCGCATGGCCTCAACGCTTTGCCTTACCACGCCGGGCTGGACGCCAA
Source organism: Pseudomonadota bacterium (assembly GCA_039798985.1). Lineage (GTDB taxonomy): Bacteria > Pseudomonadota > Gammaproteobacteria > Burkholderiales > Burkholderiaceae_C > JBDKEX01. The sequence goes on from JBDKEX010000010.1 coordinate 723, forward strand.
GCTGCGCCAGCGCCACCAAGACCGTTTTTTGCGCGAAGAAGGCGTCGTCATGGTCGCCACCATTGCGTTTGGCATGGGCATTGACAAGCCCGACGTGCGCTTTGTGGCGCACCTGGACATGCCCAAAAACATAGAAGGCTACTACCAGGAAACCGGCCGCGCCGGGCGCGACGGCGAGCCTGCCAACGCCTGGATGGCCTATGGCCTGCAGGACGTGGTGAACCAGCGCCGCATGATCGACGAAAGCCCGGCAGCCGACGAGTTCAAACAAGTGCTGCGTGGCAAGCTCGACGCCTTGCTGGCGCTGGCCGAGGCCACCGACTGCCGCCGGGTGCGCTTGCTGGGCTACTTTGGCGAAACCAGCCAACCCTGCGGCAACTGCGACAACTGCCTGCACCCCCCGCAAACCTGGAACGCCACCGAGGCTGCGCGCAAAATGCTCTCGTGCATGTACCGGGTGCAGCAAGCCAGCGGCAGTGCGTTCGGGGCCGGGCATTTGATAGACATTTTGCGCGGCAAACCCACCGAAAAAGTGGAGCAGCACGGCCACCAGCACCTGAGCACCTATGGCATTGGTGCCAGCCTGGGTGAAACCGAATGGCGCAGTTTGCTGCGACAACTGATCGCCCGTGAAGCGGTGTGGGTTGACAGCGAGCATTTCAACACCCTGCGCCTGACCGATGCGGCCCGCCCCATACTCAAAGGCGAGGTCGAGGTGTACTTGCGGGTTCAATCGAGCGAACGGTTGGCGGGCAAAACCGGCTCACGCAAGGCCGAACGCCAACGGGTGGTCGCCAGCGAGGCCACCTTGCCGCTGGCCGCCCGCGAGGCCTTGGCGGCTTTGAAAGCTTGGCGGGCCGAGGTGGCGCGCGAGCACAACTTGCCGGCGTATGTCATCTTCCACGACGCCACGCTGCGCGCCATTGCCGAACGCCAGCCCGTGACGGCGGGCGACTTGAACGGCATACCCGGCCTGGGGCAAAAGAAACTGGAGGCTTATGGGGCCGAGGTGCTGCGGGTGGTGGCAAACGGGTGACCGGGTGCTGACAATGGCCCCTGCGAGAACGCCTGTATTCGATGCCTGACACCTAGCCCGGTTTGACCTCGAACCCTTGTGCGCAAGTTATGGATTCGCTTCGGCGGCCAGCAGTTTGTCCACCATCCGCCGGGCGTGTATGCCCCCCGCGTCAATGTTCAGCGGCAGCAACTTGCGCTGGGGCCAACGCAGCAAATTGGCTTGTTGGCGTTCCAAAATCTCCATGTCTTCGGAAAAAATTTTGCCTTGGCCTTCGCGTATTTGGTCGGTCAAAGCGGCATCCCCCGGGTTGAAGCGCCGCGCCATGCCCCAAAAATAGTGAATGGAGGTGTCGGTTTCGGGGGTGATGAAGTCGGTCACCACGCTGTACACCTTGTGGGCGTCGGGCGCGTCGTAACCGCCATGCCCCGCGTGGGCCACCCCCACCTCGATCATGATGTGGCTGGGGGGCGTGAAGCGGCAAATTTGCCAGCGGTCCACGGGCACATCGTCGGCCAGGCCGTTGGCGCGCAGGGCGGCCCGCCAGAACGGCGGCGCCATGATGTTTTCCATGAAACGGCTGGTAACAACTTCGTGCTCTTTGACCGCGGTTTTGCAAGGCGTTTCGTCAATTTCGCGCTGGCCTATGCTGCTCGCGTGCACATAGGTTTCGTGGGTCAGGTCCATCAGGTTGTCCACCATCAGGCGGTAGTCGCACTGGATGTGGTAACGCCCGCCGCCGTAGGCCCATTCTGGGTGGTTGAACCACTCCTGGTGGGGAATCAGCGCGGTATCGGCCAAGGCCGGATCGCCGGGCCAGAACCAGACAAAGCCGTAACGTTCCTCCACCGGGAAGCTGCGGATGGCCGGGAAATGCCCCACCCGTTGGCCTGGCATGGCCACGGTTTTGCCCTCGCAGCCCATTTCCAGGCCGTGGTAGCCACACACCAGTTTGCCGTCTTGCACCCGCCCCAGCGAAAGCGGGGCCCCCCGGTGCGGGCAAAAATCTTCCAGGGCCGCCACTTGGCCTGGATTGGGCCGGAAAAGCACCACGGGTTGGTTGCACAAGGTGCGGCCCAAGGGGCGTTCGCCCAATTCGTCGCTGCTGCAGGCCACGTACCAGGTGTTTTTCAAAAACATAAGAGTTCCTCGATCTCGTTCAACAGCCGCGCCACGCCATGCGCCACTGCAAGCAATGGCTAGTGTGCCAAAAAACCCATGTGTCCGCGCTGCCGGCCTTCGGGTTTGAGTCGGTGTTCTTGTTCCAGCTGCTCCAGCCAGGCCTCGGGCGAGAGGGTTTCTTGCAACGTATCAGCCTGGCGCTTGATGGCCGCAAAGTCGCCCAGGCTCAAGCCTTCCAGCGCCAAAAGGCGCTCACGCCACCCTGGGGGAGCGTCGTCCGCGCCCGTGGGCAAGGCCTCTTGCACATACAGCCCCAAACGTTGTTCTGGCCGCAAAGGCAAAAACTGGATTTTGAAGGTAAAGCGCCGCAGGGCGGCCGGGTCCATCTGGTCGAGCAGGTTGGTGGTGCACACGAAAATGCCCCGAAAGCGTTCCATGCCCTGCAGCATTTCATTGACTTCGCTGACCTCGTGGTGCCGTTGGGCCTGGCGCCTGTCCAGCAAAAAGGTGTCGGCCTCGTCGAGCAGCAGCACCGCCTGCTCGGCTTGCGCCTCGGCAAACATGGCGGCCATTTGCTGTTCGGTTTCGCCCACGTATTTGCTCAGCAAATCACTGGCTTGGCGAATCATCAGGGGCTTTTGCAGGGTGTGCGCAAGGTGTTCGGCCCAGGCGGTTTTGCCAGTGCCGGGCGCGCCAAACAAGCACAGGGTGCCGTGGCCCCGGGCCGTCAAGGCGTTGGCCATGCGTTGCAGGTCGTGACGGCTCTGGGTGTTCAGCCAGTCCAGTGCGTAGGGCACCGGGTGGGGTCGTTGCACTTGGGCAAGTGTTTGGCCCATGGCTTGGTCAGCGTGGGCCAGTTGGCGCTCAATCAGCGCGTCCAGGGAGTCCGCGTCGGGTTGGGCCAGCTTGGCAAACCGCAGGGCGGTGTGGATGTGGGCGGGCGTCAAGCCGCGCCGCTCTTTCAGGCGCTGCACCAAAGTATCGCTCACGAGCTGCCCGGCAAGGGCTTTTTGGACAAGTTGTTCGCGGGCGCCCGGTGGCGGGCTCTTGAGCTCCAGGTGGTAAGCGAAACGGCGTCTGAACGCTGCGTCAATGTGTTCAATTTTGTTGGTGATCCAGACCGTTGGCACCGGGTTGTGTTCCAGCAACTGGTTGACCCATGCCTTGCCTCCGGTGGGGCCGTGGTCTGCAGGGAACACGTCTTCAACTTCGTCGAACAGCAGGGCGGCATGGGGGGCGCCCTGCAAAAAGGCCTGCGCCACTTGCAGCGAGCGGTAGCGCTCGCGCCCGCTCAGGCAGTGCCCTTCTTTGTCGGCCGATTCCACTTCGTAAAGTTGCAGCCCTGCGGCTTGCACAGCCACACGCGCCAACTCGGTTTTGCCGGTGCCCGGTGGCCCGTACAGCAGCACATTGACCCCGGCCGCTTGGGTTTGCCGTGTGCTCAGGAGCAGTTGGCTCAGCAGGCGCGCGTCTTCGGCCACAAAGGCAAAGTCGTCCAGCGTCAAATGGGAGTCGGGTGCGCGTCGCGCAAACACCGCCATCAATTCCTGGGGGCGCTGGTAGGTGCGCAACAACACAGACGGCAGCCGCTCGCTCACCTTCATCAAGTCGCCTAAATCGGTGATGTGGTGCTCGGGGAGCAGGCTTTCGAGCAAACCCAGTCGTTCGAGGCGGGAGCCTGCGCGCAAGGCCTCGGCCACCTCCAGGCAGTTCACGCCGGCCACCTGGGCAAACATGGCGTGTGCATCGGCCGCGTTGTGGGCCTTGAACTCCACCAGCAGGGTGCGCAGGTCGCGTTGGTAGCGCGCCAGCGTTCCGTACAGCAGCAAAGCCCGTTCGCCAGTGTTGAGTTGAAGCAGGTCGACCAGCGTGTCCACGTTGTCTTGCAAAGCGCTGCGTTCTGTGGTCAAAGCCCGAGCCAGCCATTGTTGCGTGGTGGTCAGCACAGCCCAAATGTCTTTGGGGCTTTGTTTGGCGTATTCGTCCAGGTAAAAGAACAGGGTGCCTTCTTCGTAGGGGCCAGCCCATGCACCGTAACGCGCCAAAAAATCGTCGGTCTCCAAAGCGGTTTGATCTTGCCAGAGCTCGTTGCCCTGGCACTGCTTTTCGAGGAAAAGCCGCAGGCGTTGCAGCACCGTGGCAGGCCACACCCAGTGCCGGCCCGTGAGCGCCAAGAGCGTGTTCAGGTCGCGCCGCACGTTCAGGCGCGGGCTTTGCTGGGTGGCCAAGGTCAGCAAAAAATGCGAACACGTCAGGTCCAGCAGGGGTGCGCCTTGCACCGAAGGCGGCACCAACACCGGCGCCACCGAATGGTTGACACTGTTGTGGGGGGCGTTCAGCAGGGCGGTGTCGCGGTCGCGCAGCAGCCCCTTGGCCGGCGGTTGTTGCACCAGCGGGGCCTGTGCTTTGGGCGATGCAGAACGCTTGACCATGCGAGCCACCTCCAGGCCAACAGAGCCTGTTGACCCCAACCATATCGCAGCTTGGCGCGTCTGAAAAGGCGTGTAAGCCACGCAAACAACGGTTGCGCGTAAAATCGCTCCAAATTATTTGCTGTCTTAACCGTTTGCAGGAGCCGCGTCATGTCTCACGCCCCCCAACACCAAGCCGATTCTCACGAACAAGACCCCGTTGAAAGCATCATTGGTGTGATTCCTTGGGTGCTGCCGCTCGCAGGTGGAGTTTTGATGTTTTTGCTGGCTTTTATTGCCGTTTTCATGGCCTGAATCCGGTGGGCCGCAGTGCCTTGCCCAAGGCCGGTACCGCAAGGTGACCGGCTTTTTTCTTTTTTGTTCATTGAAACCTTGCCCATGATGCACCGGCGAACGCTTTTGGGAGCCAGCCTGGGGGCAGGTGTTGGTGCCATGGGCGGTGTTTTGGCCCCTTCCATCGGGCTCGCGCAACCGGGCAGTGCAGTCGTCACTGTGGCGGCGGCGTCGGACCTGAAGTTTGCGCTGGACGAAGTGGCCGCCGATTTTGAGAAACGGTCGGGCCACAGGTTGCGCGTGGTGTACGGTTCGTCTGGGCAGTTTTATGCCCAAATTTTGCAGGGCGCCCCCTTTCAGGTGTTTATGTCGGCCGACGAGCGCTTGGTGTTCCAGTTGGCCGATGCGGGCAAAACCCTGAACCGTGGCCATTTGTACGCTTTCGGGCGCATCGGCGTTTTCACCCCCCACGGTTCGCCTTTGCAGCCCGATGGCAGCTTGAAAGACTTGGGCCAAGCCCTGGCCGACGGGCGGTTGAACAAATTGGCAATGGCCAACCCGGCGCACGCCCCATACGGAGCGCGTGCCCAAGAGGCCTTGACCCACGCCGGGCTCTGGCAACGCCTGCAACCGCACCTGGTTTTTGGTGAAAACATCTCGCAGGCCGCCCACTTCGCCGTATCGGGAGCCACGCAAGGCGGCATCATTGCCTATTCACTGGCGCTGGCGCCTCAACTGGCCCGCCTGGGCAGGTTTGAATTGATTCCCCAAAATTGGCACCAACCCTTGGCCCAGCGCATGGTGGTGCTCAAAGGGGCGCCGCCTGCAGCCCAGGCCTTTTACGACCATTTGGCCACCCCAGCGGCACAGGCGGTGATGGCCAAGTACGGGTTTGCCACACCCCCCGCCGCCCCTTGATGTTGATGGACTGGCAAGCGCTCACCCTTTCTTTCCAATTGGCGGCCGCTACCCTGGTGGTGCTGTTGCCGCTGGGGCTGTGGGTGGGGCGTGCATTGGCTTACAGGCGCTTTGCCGGCAAGGCCTGGGTGGAAGCGGCCATTGTTTTGCCGCTGGTGTTGCCACCCACGGTGTTGGGCTATTACTTGCTGGTGGCGTTGGGCGGGGCCTCGCCAGTGGGGCTGTGGTTGCAGCAAACATTTGGCGTGCAATTGACCTTCAGTTTCTCGGGGCTGGTGCTGGCTTCGGTGCTGTTCAACATTCCCTTTGTGGTGCAGCCGGTGCAGCGCGCCTTCGAGTCCATACCCACTCACCTGCGAGAGGCGGCGGCAGTCAGCGGCCTCAACGCCTGGCAAACCCTTTGGTGGGTGGAGTTGCCCATGGCTTGGCCAGGCATTGTGTCGGCAACGGTGTTGACCTTTGTGCACACCTTGGGCGAGTTTGGCGTGGTGTTGATGATGGGTGGCAACATTCCTGGCGAGACCCAAACCCTGGCCATCGCCATTTACGACCGGGTGCAGGCTTTCGACCATGTGGCGGCCAATCGCATGGCTGGGTTGTTGCTGGTGTTGTCGCTGGGGGCAGTTGCTGCTTCGTATTGGACCACCGCCCGGCTGGGTGTGCGCAAATGACACAAGCCCCCACGCCCTGCCTGCAGCTGGACATTGAACAAACCCACCCCATGCCGTTGCGGGGCCATGTGCGCTGCAATGCGGGGCAAATGTTGGCGCTGGTTGGGCCGTCGGGGGCGGGCAAGACATCGCTGTTGCGGGTGATGGCCGGTTTGCTCAGGCCGCAAGCGGGCCGGGTGCAGGTGGCCGGGCAGGTGTGGTGCGACACCGCGGCTGGCATTTTCATGCCGCCACAGGCCCGCCACGTGGGGTTGGTGTTTCAGGATTACGCGCTCATGCCGCATTTGAGCGCCTTGGGCAACGTGGCCTTGTCCTTGCTGCATTTGCCCAAAGCGCAGCGGTTGGAGCGGGCCGCGCATTGGCTGGGGCATGTCAAATTGTCGGCAGAGCAACAGCACCGCCGCCCGGCCGAATTGTCTGGCGGGCAGCAGCAGCGGGTGGCCGTGGCCCGTGCCTTGGCCCGTGAGCCGGCGTTGCTGTTGCTGGACGAACCGTTCTCAGCGGTCGACCCCATGAACCGCCAGGGGCTTTACGCGCTGCTGGCGCAGTTGCGCGCCGAACTGCACATTCCGATTGTGCTGGTCACCCACGACCTGCACGAAGCGCGCATGTTGGCCGACACCTTGGTGGTAATGGACGGGGGCGAGGTGTTGCAGCAAGGCGCGCCCGCACAGCTCTACCGTTCGCCGCGCAATGCCCGCGTGGCCGACTTGGTGGGCATACAAAACCGCTTTCATGGGCGGTGGCTGGGGCCCATTGATGGCACCGGCCGGGGGGGCTTGCGGTGGTTGCCTGCCGAGGCCGATCAATATCACCCCGGTTTGGTGTTGCAGGTGCAAGACAAGGGCCGCCTGGAGCCCGGGCAAGAGGTCACGTGGGTGGTGCAAAGCGAAGGTTTGCAAGTGGCGCCGCAAAGCGATGCCGTTGCGGCCGATTTGCCACCCCACAGCCAGCGCCTCAGCGCCACCCTGCAAGACGCCCGCAACCTGGGCGAAATTTCGCTGGCCACTTTGGCCCTGGACGCCTTGCCCGGTGTCACCCTGCAGTTGACCTTGTCGGGCCCGATCAGGCAGCATTTGGCGGTGGGCCAGCGCTTGTGTTTGACGCTGGACTGCTCTTGGGTGCATGTGATGCCGGTGCGCCAACGCGCCACCCCTTGGTTGGGCTGAAAACAGGCCTGCTGCATGATGTTATGCATTTTTTGCATGTAACTGTCTGGTAACTTTCGGGGCCTTTTTTTAGAATTCAATCCCGGCCCATGCACAGCCGGGTCCTGAGGCCACCCGCCCAGTCAAATCCGGCAGCGCTGCAAACACCCCCGCGTCGTTGTCCCGGTTTTGCGTTCATTGCCGTTCTGGACAAAGTCCTCTCAGTTCAAAAAGGGATATGGAAAGCCGCACGCCGTTCGGGCCTTGTGTGGGCGCTGTGGTCCAGCGTTCCCGAGGAGTGGCGTGGTTTTTCCACATCCGCTTTTTAACTTTGGAACCGTCCCATGAACACACCCGTGATGCAGGGCCTCACCCTCAACGCGCCTGCTTACGTCAAAAACGCCCGCCTGCTGGCCTGGGTTGCCGACGTGGCAGCCCTGTGCAAACCCGCTCGCATTGAGTGGTGCGATGGCAGCGATGCGGAGTACAACCGCCTGTGCGAGCAGATGGTGGCAGCTGGTACCTTGAAGAAACTCAACCCCGCCAAGCGCCCCAATTCATTCCTGGCTTGCTCCGACCCATCTGACGTGGCGCGGGTGGAAGACCGCACCTACATCTGTTCCGAAAAGCCCGAAGACGCTGGCCCCACCAACAACTGGATGGCCCCGGCCGAGATGCGTGCCACCCTGAACCCCTTGTTCGACGGTTGCATGGCCGGTCGCACCCTCTACGTGATCCCGTTCAGCATGGGCCCGCTGGGCAGCCCCATTGCCCACATTGGCGTGGAGCTGAGCGACAGCCCCTACGTGGTCACCAACATGAAGATCATGACCCGCATGGGCCGTGCCGTGTACGACGTGCTGGGCGTGGACGGCGAGTTTGTGCCCTGCGTGCACACCGTGGGTGCGCCTTTGCAAGCCGGTCAGGCCGACACCGCCTGGCCCTGCAACCCCACCACCAAGTACATTGTTCACTACCCCGAAACGCGCGAAATCTGGTCCTACGGCTCGGGCTACGGCGGCAACGCGCTGTTGGGCAAAAAGTGCCTGGCGCTGCGCATTGCTTCCACCATGGGGCGCGACCAAGGCTGGCTGGCCGAACACATGCTGATTTTGGGCGTGACATCGCCCCAAGGCCGGAAATACCACGTGGCCGCCGCCTTCCCCAGCGCCTGTGGCAAGACCAACTTTGCCATGCTGATTCCGCCGGCCGCGCTCAATGGCTGGAAGGTCACCACCATCGGCGACGACATCGCCTGGATCAAGCCCCACGCCGACGGCAAGCTCTACGCCATCAACCCCGAAGCCGGTTACTTTGGCGTGGCCCCAGGCACCAACCACCTGACCAACCCCAACTGCATGGCCAGCCTGGACCGAGACGTGATTTTCACCAACGTGGCGCTGACCGACGATGGCGACGTGTGGTGGGAAGGCATGGGCCCGGCGCCCGAACACGCCATCGACTGGCAAGGCAAGGACTGGACCCCGCAAATTGCCAAGGAAACCGGTGCCAAAGCCGCCCACCCCAATGCCCGCTTCACCGTGGCCGCCAGCAACAACCCCGCGCTGGACGACCAGTGGGACAACCCAGCCGGTGTGGCCATCGATGCCTTCATTTTCGGGGGGCGCCGCAGCAGTACCGTGCCACTGGTGACCGAAGCCCGCACCTGGATGGAAGGCGTCTACATGGCCGCCACCATGGGTTCAGAGACCACAGCGGCTGCATTTGGTGCCCAAGGCGTGGTGCGCCGCGACCCCTTCGCCATGCTGCCCTTCTGTGGCTACAACATGAGCGACTACTTCCAGCACTGGCTCGACATGGAGCACAAGCTGGAAGAAAGCGGCCACAGCCTGCCCAAGATCTTCTGCGTCAACTGGTTCCGCAAGGGCGCCGACGGCAAATTCATCTGGCCCGGCTACGGCGACAACATGCGCGTGCTCAAGTGGATGATCGACCGCTTAGAAGGCAAGGTCCAAGGCGAGGACCATGCCTTTGGCATCGGCCCCACCTACAACGAAATCACTTGGGAAGGGCTGGATTTCAGCGCTGAACAGTTCGCGTCCATCACCGACATGAACCCGGTCGATTGGGCCCAAGAACTGGCCCTGCACACCGAGCACTTCCAGAAGCTGGCCTATCACCTGCCGCAAGCGCTGGTGCAAACCCAAGACCAGCTGACACGGCGTATTTTGGGTTGAGGCAGCAGGCCCAGGCAGGGCCTGTGCCTGCTGCAAATATCAGATGTAGTGGTTGCTTTCCCAGAATTTGCGCTCGGTTTTTTGCTGGGCGCGCCGGAGGGCCTTGGCCAGGTTGACCCGGTCGTTTTTCGCGGCAGCGTTGTCAACCGCCACCGATATGTCGGCCAGCAGGCGCGGGTCGCGCTGGGCCAGCGCCACGAAGCGTTCTTCGGCGCGGGCTTCAGCCCTGCGGCGTGCCCAAGCGTCCAAGCCCGAGCGTACGCGGCCCGCCATGCGGTGGGCCGTACCCGCCAGCAACAAGCTGCCCGCAAACACCACAGCCCACAAAGCCACCCATGCGGTCAGCAGGTGTTCGTCGGCCCAGGTGCCAATCAGCTGGTCCAAGGTAACGGCCAGCGCTGCCACCGCGGCGGCCAGCAGCAATGCGGACAAGGCGCGGTCACTGTCCGCGTGCTTGGTGTTGTCCTTCACTGGCTGGGTAGCGCCTTTGGCGGCGGTGTTGTGATGGGTCAATGTTGTCATGTCAAACTCCTTTTGCTGCATTGCAACAACGCAGTAAAAGTAATTTAGGGCAAGCCCTGGCATCTTGCAAATTTATTTTTGAAATGACTTACATTCATAAAACATATGAATGAACTCAATTTCAGAACCTTGGACCTGAACCTGCTGCGGGTGTTCGACGAGGTGATGTCAGAGCGCAATCTCACGCGGGCGGCCCACAACCTGGCCATGACCCAACCCGCCGTGAGCAATGCACTGCGGCGCCTGCGTGAACTGGTGGGTGACGAGCTGGTGCGTCGGGCCGGCTATGGGGTGGAGCCCACGCCCCGTGCGCTCACTCTGTGGCCAACGGTGCGTTCGGCCCTGCAGCAGCTGCGCGAATCTTTGGCGCCAGGCATATTTGTGCCCGCCGAAGCACACAACCACTTTGTGCTCGCCATGGCCGATGCCACTGCCGCCAAAATCGTGCCCGGCATGATCGAAATTCTGGGCCAGGAAGCCCCCAACATCACCTTGCGCGTTTTGCCACTCACCACCCGCGACCCGCGCGATCTGCTGGACCAGGGCGAGGTGGACTTGGCTTTGGGCCATTTCCCGGGCGTTCTGGCCGAACTGGGCGCGAGCCATTTGCAAGAGCAGGTGCCCCGGTTTTTTCAGCAACGCCTTTATGACGGCGAGTACGCGGTGGTGATGCGACGTGGCCACCCCCTGGCGGCTGGCCCCCTGACGTTGGACGACTACTGTGCTGCGCGGCACTTGTTGGTCAGTTTTTCTGGCAGGCCGTTTGGGTTTGTGGACGAGGCGTTGGCCGCCATATCGCGCCGGCGGCGGGTGGTGCTCACGGTCAACCAGTTTTTCACCGCAGGGCGCGTGGTGTCCACGTCCGATTTGCTGACCGTTTTGCCCCGCCATTTTGTGAGTGTGACCGGCGTGGCCGATCAACTGGTGCTGCACGACCTGCCTTTGCCGGTGCCTGTGGTGCATGTGGATGCCCTATGGCACCGACAGGCACACAACCGCAGCGCCCACCGGTGGCTGCGGCAGGTGGTGGTGCGCGCCACCGAAACAGGGAGCGCGCCATGACCTTGTCGCAACCATTGGAGCAGCCCCTGCGAGTCCAGCTGATGAGCGACCTGCACCTGGAAGCCAACCCGGGTTTTGTGCCCCAACCGGCCCCAGGGGCTGACCTGCTGGTGCTGGCCGGCGACATAGGCAGCTACCAGGCCCGGCCCCACGGCCCGTCCATGACTGAACCCGACTGGGGCTTGCGGCGCTTTTCCCCGTTGCTCCAGCATGCGGCTTGGCCTTGCCCGGTGGTGTTTGTGCCCGGCAACCACGAATACGACGCTTTGCCATTTGACGAAACCCGGCAGAACCTGCGCGCCACCTGCGAACGGCTGGGGATCGTGTTTTTGGACCGGGACGTGTGGGTGCACCGCGGCGTGCGCTGGCTGGGCACCACCCTGTGGGCGGATTACGACGCTTTGTTGGTGCCGCAAGACACCCCAGAACAAGTTGCCAAAAAACGCGAAAAGGCCTTCAGGGCGGCCAACTTTTATCTCCACAAAATGCAGGGGCAACGC
>JBDKEX010000011.1:0-5560 GCA_039798985.1 Pseudomonadota bacterium
GGGTTGCTGGCGCACACTTGACGAGTTGCGCTTGTGGAGCCAGAGCGACGATGCCAGCAAACTCGCTATTTGGGTGGAGGTTGAGGCGCGCCAGCGTGCCGCCGGACTGGCGCCCGCCTGATTCGACCACTTCAACAGCCCAACGCTTGTTCTGTCGTCAGCACACGCCCGGTCTGACCGGCGTCGTAGCCCTTGAGGGCAGCCACCCGCGAGCGAAAATCAGAGGTTTGCAGCACCTGCAGAATGGGCCGCAGCCGCGGCCCGTCCAGTTGCCGACGGTGCACCGCAAAAAAGTACCGTTCTTTCAGCAACGGAATAAAGTGCAACCCGAACCGGTGAGCGGCAGTCTGCACACCCAGCCCCACATCGGCCATGCCACTGGCCACGAATGCCGCCACGGCGGCGTGTGTGAGTTCGGTGGTACGGTACCCGTTGACTTGTTCGGCGCTCACTCCCTGGTGCGCCAGCATCAAGTCCGTCAGCATGCGAGTGCCTGAACCTGGGGGACGATTGACGTAGCGCAGTTCCGGGCGGGTCAGGTCGTTCAGGTCGCGTACTTTCAAGGGGTTTCCGGGTGCCACGAACAAGCCCTGCGTGCGAACAGCCAACTGCACCAAGGCGTGTTCGTGCGGATCCAGCCATTCGCGATAACGTCGCGCGGCGGCCCGTTCAAACCGACCCAAAGGCACATGAAAACCAGCGAGTTCGCAATCGCCATTGGCCAGCGCCGCCACCGCTTCCAGGCTGTTGCGGTAGCGGATGTCCACCACCTGGCCGCTTTGCTGCAATTGCTCGTGCAGGGCGGCCACCGCAAAACCGTGGCTGGCATGCAGCCGTGCCTGTGGCAGCGATTCTGGTGCCAATCGCCCCAATTCACCCGCCAGTTCCGAGGCGAGCGACGCCAGCAACGGTTGCAGCCTGGCTGCAATGCGGGCGTCCGACCACACGAGTCGCTCACCCGCTTCGGTCAGGTGCGAGCCCCGGCCCCTTCCACGTTGCAACAGGGGTTGCCCCAACAGATGTTCGGCCTGCTTCAGCAGACCCCAGGCGTGGCGGTACGAAAGCTCGGCATCGCGCGCAGCCTGCGCGATGCTGCCGCAGTGCTGAATGGTCGACAACAGCACCAAGAGGTGGCTTGCGTCCAGCGGGTGCGAACCCTCGTCACTGAATTGCCAGCGGGGTTGGAGTTGGATGTGAAGCATGGTTTAAAGGAATTTGCAATTATGTTGTAATTTGCATATTTGGCGATGGTCTTGCTGCTACGCTGGGCAAATGAAAATGTCTTCCCCCGCTCACTCGCCTTCCCTGGGTACGGTCATTCCCATCGTGCCCTCGCCACGCGGCCTGCGTTTTACGCCCAAAGGCAGGCAAGTAGAACCCGAAGCGCGCCTCCGGGTGGCCACCCTGTGCAATGGGCTGGAGCCCCGAGCCGATTTGCTGATTGAGCACCTGCACCGTTTGCAAGACGCCGAAGGCGGATTGCGCAAGGGGCATTTGGCGGCGCTGGCCGAACGCCTTGGTTTGAGCCAGGTGGAGGTGTACGAAGTGGCCACCTTCTACCACCACTTTGAGGTGGTGGACGACGACGCGGTGTTGCCCACCACGGTGGTGCGGGTGTGTACCAGTTTGTCGTGTCAGTTGGCGGGCGGCGCCACCCTGTTGCAAGAACTGCAACAACGCCTGGCGGGCGATCACACGGTAAAAGTGGCTGAGGCACCTTGCATAGGCCAGTGCCATCAAGCACCGGCTGCGTGTGTGGGCCAGCGCCAGTTGCCACTGGCCACGGTTGAGTCAATTGCTGACGCTGTGGCGCAAGGCAACACCCACGCCAGAACATTGCCTGCCAGCGGCGCGCCGCCATCCAGTAGCGATTACGCCCAGCTGCTGCGCCTGATGCGCGGCGAACAGTCGGCTGAGCAGGTGTTGGCCGAATTGAAGGCGTCTGGCTTGCGCGGCTTAGGCGGTGCGGGCTTTCCCGCCTGGCGCAAATGGGAAACGGTTCGGGCCCAGCCCGGCCCGCGCCACATGGTGGTCAATATCGACGAAGGCGAGGTCGGTACTTTCAAAGACTGGCAGGTGCTTTCTACCGCGCCACGCCCTTTTCTGGAAGGCATGCTGATTGCAGCGCTGGTGGTTGGGGCCGAGCGGGTGTGGATTTACCTGCGCGACGAATACCACGACGGCCGCGAACTCCTGCAGGCCGAACTGGCGCTGCTCGAGGGGCATTTGGCCACTTGGCGCGCTGAATTTCCGCTGCTCCAGTTCCCGGTGGTGGAGCTGCGGCGCGGTGCCGGTGCCTATATTTGCGGCGAAGAATCTGCCTTGATTGAGTCGGTGGAGGGCAAGCGGGGCATGCCACGGCTCAAACCCCCGATCGTGGCCATGAACGGCGTGTTCGGCCGCCCCACTTTGGCGCACAACCTGGAATCGCTGTGGTGGTTGCCCACCATTTTGAAAGAGGGCGGTGCATGGCTCGCCCGGCAGGGCCGACACGGGCGCAGCGGTTTGCGGCGCTTCAGTGTTTCGGGCCGGGTCAAGCTGCCGGGCGTGTACCTGGCGCCGGCGGGTATCACCTTGAACGAGCTGGTCAGCGAATACGCCGGTGGAATGGCCGAAGGCCACGACCTGTACGCCTACTTGCCCGGGGGCGCGTCGGGTGGAATTTTGCCCGCCAGCCTGGCCAACGTGCCACTGGACTTTGACACCCTGGCCGAGCACGGTGCCTTTGTGGGCTCCATGGCGGTGGTGGTGCTGGGCCAGCACGACAAGGCCCGAGACGCGGCAATCAACTTGATGCGGTTTTTTGAACACGAATCTTGCGGCCAATGCACCCCATGCCGCTCGGGCACGGGCCAGGCCGTGGCATTGATGACAGCCCCCGTTTGGGACGCTGAACGGCTGGGCGACCTCTCGCATGTGATGCGCGACGCCTCGATTTGCGGCTTGGGCCAAGCAGCGCCCAACCCGTTTGATTCGGTGCTGCGTTTCTTTCCGCACGAGGTGACCGCATGAGCGCGCATGACATTCCCATGACCGAGTTCACCCTCAATGGCCAGCCCGTGCAAGGGTTGCCGGGCGAAACCCTGTGGCAAGTGGCCCGGCGAGTGGGCGTTGAAGTGCCCCACCTGTGCCACACGCCGGGTTTGCGTTCGGCGGGCAACTGCCGCGCCTGCGTGGTGGAAGTGGCGGGCGAGCGGGTGTTGGCGGCATCGTGTTGCCGTGCGCCGCAACCCGGCATGGCGGTGCGCACCGACACCGAACGGGTGCAGCGGGCGCAGCGCACCGTGCTGGAACTGCTGCAGGCCGACGCCCCGGACACCCGCCGCCTGAACCACACCAGCGAGCTGGCCCAGTGGTCCGAAAAATGGCGTGCGAACCCCCAACGTTTTGCGGCCCGCGGTGCGGTGCAATTGCACGCCGCTGCTCAGGGGCCCGACACCAGCCACCCCGCCATGACCGTGAACCTGGATGCCTGTATCCAGTGCACCCGCTGCATTCGCGCCTGCCGCGAAGAGCAAGGCAACGACGTGCTGGGCCTGGCCTTCAGGGGGGGGCACGCGCAAATCGTGTTTGACCAGAACGACCCCATGGGCCAGAGCACCTGCGTGGCCTGCGGCGAATGCGTGCAAGCCTGCCCAACCGGCGCCTTGGCACCTGCCAACGGTGCCTACGCCCGTGCGGCCGACCAAAAAGTGGATTCCGTCTGCCCCTTCTGTGGTGTGGGTTGCCAGCTGACTTACCACGTAAAAAGCGGAAAAATCGACCATGTAGAAGGTGCCCCCGGCCCGGCCAACCAAGGCCGCCTGTGCGTGAAGGGACGCTTTGGCTTTGACTACGCCCACAGCCCGGAACGCCTCACGGTGCCCTTGATTCGCCGCGCTGAAGCGCCCAAAGACCCCTCCTTGCTGACACGGGGTGAAGGGGGTCGTGCTGACGCTACCACCCTTCGTGCCCAGTTCCGCGAGGCCACTTGGGAAGAGGCCTTGAACGCAGCCGCACAGGGTTTGCAGCGGGTGCGCGACGAAAACCCGGCCACCGGCCGTGCCGCAGCGGTGTCGGGTTTTGGTTCGGCCAAAGGCACCAATGAAGAGGCTTACCTGTTCCAAAAACTCATACGCACTGCCTTCCACACCCACAACGTGGACCACTGCACGCGGCTGTGTCATGCGTCCAGCGTGGCGGCCTTGATGGAGGGTCTGGGCTCCGGCGCGGTCAGCAACCCCCTGCGCGATGTGGAGCATGCGGAGCTGATTTTCATCATCGGTGCCAACCCGGTGCAAAACCACCCGGTGGGCGCGACCTGGATCAAAAACGCCCTCAAAAAAGGGGCCAAACTGGTACTGGCCGACCCGCGCCGCACCGAATTGGCCCGCAAGGCTTGGCGCACGCTGCAATTCCGCCCTGGAACAGACGTGGCGCTGCTCAACGCCATGCTCAACGTGATCGTGACCGAAGGCCTGACCGACGAGGCCTTTATTGCTGAGCGTACTTTGGACTACGCGCTGCTCAAGGCGCACATTGCCGACTTCACGCCAGAGGCCATGGCGCCGGTCTGCGGCATTGATGCCGCCACCCTGCGCGAGGTGGCCCGCGCGTACGCCAAGTCCCGGGCCAGCATTATTTTGTGGGGCATGGGCGTGAGCCAGCACACCCACGGCACCGACAACGCCCGCTGCCTGATTGCGCTGGCCATGGTCACGGGCCAGATTGGGCGACCCGGTACCGGCTTGCACCCCCTGCGTGGCCAAAACAACGTGCAAGGCGCCAGCGATGCCGGGCTCATACCCATGGTGCTGCCCGATTACCACAAGGTGGGCGAGCCGCAACACCGCGCGGCTGCCGAACAGGCTTGGGGCTTGCCGCCGGGCTTTCTGGGCACAGAGCCGGGTCTGACGGTGGTGGAAATCATCAACGCTGCGTACGACGGGCACATCAAAGGGATGCTGATACAGGGCGAGAACCCAGCCATGAGCGACCCCGACAGCCAGCACGCCCGTGAAGCCCTGGCCCGCTTGCAGCACTTGGTGGTGCAAGACATTTTTCTGACCGAAACCGCAGCACTGGCCGATGTGGTGCTGCCTGCCACCGCCTGGCCCGAAAAAACCGGCACCGTCACCAACACGGACCGCACCGTCCAGGTGGGGCGCAAGGCGGTCAACAGCCCCGGACAAGCCCGTGCCGATGCTTGGATCACCGAACAACTGGCGCGCCGGCTGGGGCTGCGCTGGAACTACGACATTGCCCCCGATGGCAGCGGCGCTGAGGCCGGCAGCGGCATTGGCCAGGTGTTTGACGAAATGCGTTCGCTCATGCCGTCTATCGCCGGTCTGAGCTGGGCCCGCGTGCTGAATGTGGGTGCCATCACCCACCCGGTGCTCACGCCCGACGACCCCGGGCAGGCCATTGTGTTCACCGACCACTTTCCCACGCCCACCGGCAAAGCCAAACTGGTGCCCGCCAGCGTGTTGCCTCCGGCCGAAAGCCCGGACGCCGAATACCCCATGGTGCTGGTGACCGGCCGGCAGCTGGAGCACTGGCACACCGGCGCCATGACGCGCCG
>JBDKEX010000012.1:0-9532 GCA_039798985.1 Pseudomonadota bacterium
CTGACGCGTGACGACGTGGTGGTTCTGTGCGGTGGGGACATTTTGTCGGCAGATTGGATGCTGATGGTGGCTCATTTGCATTCGCCGCTGTTTCTCAAGGCTGCCCGCGCGGCCCGCAGGCTGCTGGGGGTGGTGCGCACCAACGACATGGCCCGCATGCTGCTGGGCGAAAAAAATGCCTTCCCCTATGTGATTTCCAAAAACGACTGCGGCGCATCGGTGTATTTCACCGCTGTGGGTGGGGCGGGGTTCAAGTCTGATGCCCATGTGCAACGTGTGGCCGCCGAACTGAAGCAAACCGATGGTGTGTCGGTGCGTGACAAAGAGGTTCAACAGCTGTTGTCCAAGGCTGGCGTGTCGGCAGGGCTGATACCCGATACAGCCTTGATCATGTCTGACTTTTTCACGCCAGAGGTGCTGCGAGGCCGGGACTGGAAAACCAAACTCAAGGTGCACGGCGATTTTGACGAGAACAAGTACTTCAGTTTTCAAGGCGCCAAGCGCTTGCTGGAAGGGCACCTGGATGATTTGAGCGCTGAAATTGTCAAAGCCTATGAATTGACAGGGCTTGCTCCCATGTTTGTGCCCATTGGTCGAGCCCCAGACCATGAAGACCATGTGGTGCTGGAAGAGCTGTACAAACGGGCGGTGGCGGCCAACATACCCTGCGCCTACCAAGACAGCGAGCATATTCTCGACATCATGACCAGCTTGGCCTTTGCACGAACCTATGTGGGCACCAGCTTGCACGGCGCCATCACCACGTATTCGTTTGGGCACAAACCAACCGCCCTGTTCTGCAACGAAGTGAAGAAATTGAAAGATTTCCTCAACAGCTGGATGCTGCCAGGCGATTTCGCGCTCCATGAAACCGCGCAGTTTGCGCAACGGCTGAGCCATTTGGTTAAAGATGACTTCAATGTCGCTGGAATTGCCCAACTTTCAGAACACAAGGCGGCCGTAAAAGGCGAGCTCGCCAGGTATATCTAACAAAGGGGCATCAAGCAGGAGGAGCTTGGTTGGTTTTTGCCAAATAATCCTGCTTGAGTTTGTGCCGCCATATGGAAGTCAATGCAATTCCGAATGAACCTGCGGTTATTCCTGGAATGTAGGTGAATGCGGGCGTTAACAAGATATTGAGCGTGAACCCCACATAAACGATCAACAAAGAAAATATGACCGGGTTGATCTTGCCATAGGCTTGTTTGAAAAGCCAGTTGGTTACCACCATGCGGCGTATCAAGTAAATGCTGAACGCCACGTAAACCATGGCCCCAACCGCACCATACTTGAACAAAATGCCGATCAACCCCAAATCGGCCGAGAAAAATTTGTACCAAAATATTTGCTGTTCGGTCAAGGTCGAGTTGCTTTGTTGCCCAAAACCCAGCATGGGGGTGGTCAAAAAAGATTCCCATGCGATCATTCCAGATTTGTACCGAACCCCGTCAGTTTCGGGGTCTTGCTTTGACAGATGATCGATTGCCGATTCAACGCCCACCGTGATGCCAATAATGGTAGCTGGCAGAATCATGAAAAACAAACCCAGCCGCACTTTCTTTGCAAAAAAGAAGTGATAGGCTATAGTGGCCGCAATCAGAGACGCGGCCATTGAGCGTTGCGAAACCAGAATCCAGATGTAAATAATAAATGCGGTCATCAGTATCCATTTGACCTTTTCTGTGATTCCCTTGCGTGTGAAAATGAACATGGGGGCCAGCACCGTCAGCAAATAAAATGCAAAGCTGGGTGTTTTGAGCCTGTACCCACGCCAAGGGTCAAAAGTAACCAAGCCGGCAATAGAGTGGTCCGGTGAAAAGTAAGCGGCGCGCAGGTCCATTCTAAAATAATGGAAAATATAGCTAAATACCAACGACACCAAAGTAACCAGAAATATCTTTTCGATACGCTCCACCTCAAAACCGAGCCGGTACAAGAAATAAAGCGACGGGCACAGCATTGAAATTAAAAATTCCCGAGACGCAAAAAGGCTGGGAACAATTGCAACGCCCGCATTTGCTGAAAACCGCTGCGCTGGCAAATAAAAGGCATACGCCAAAAAAAGCAGGGTTGAAAAAACCCACCATGACCAGCGAAAATCTGGGCTGCGAACCGTGAATGCGGTCATTACGGCGCCGTAGATGAAGAGCGTCATCACGCACAAAATGCCCAGTTCTTGCACACGGTTGGCAAGAAAATACCGCCCACCTTGGAATCCAGTGTAGAGGGCTATGAATATACCGACCGAAATTGCCGTTTTGAGCGTAATTCTCATGCTGAAAATCTACGGCAATCTCGGCCTTCCGAAAATCGCTCTTAGCAGGGTCCAGCCATTTTTGGCGTAACCCTGCCGAACCCTGTTGGCGGCCTGCAGTATGGAAATGCCATAGACCACAGGCAAGGCCCAGGGGTAAAAACGCAGCATAAACAACACTTTGCTGCGGGCCATGTAGTATTCGGCCAGCAAAGAGGGTGCACGCCGAATGGTTTTGGAGCCAATGCTGCTGCCCTCTTTGTGATAAACCACCGAGTCGGGAGCGTAAGTCAAACCGTAGCGCTTGTTTGAGCGGCTAACCCAATCAATTTCTTCGTAATAAAGAAAATAACGTTCTTCCATCAGCCCAATGTCTTTCAAGAAGCCAATGGGCAGGAGCCAGGTGCAGCCTGTGATGTAGTCCAGGGTTTGCGCCACCGATTCGTGGTCTATGGGGTCTGAACGCTTTTTGAAACGCCCCAGTGTTTGGCTTGCGATGCCGCTCCAGTGGTTGAAGCGTGAACCCCCGAGGGCTTGAACCACATCGGGGTCGCTGTAAAAGCAGACAAGACTGCCGCAGGTGTTGGGCTGCCCGGCAAGTGCCCGGGTCTCGGACTGGTGCACCATGGCCGAAAGCGCATCGGCCTCAACCACGGTGTCGTTGTTGAGCAGCCAAACGTAATCCGCATCGCCTTGCTGGAGCACAAAACGCAAACCCACGTTGTTGCCACCCGCAAAGCCCAAGTTGCCCCCCGTCTGTATCAAAACCAGGGGGGTGGTGCAAGGTGAAGCCAGTGGAGACTCGGCTTCTGTTCGCGAGTAATCTGCAAACGCAAGGGGTTTGGGTATATTGGGGCAAGAAAGGCGTTGCAGTGGGTTGGCCGGGTCCACCTCTACAGGGCTTTGGCCTCGTGCCCAAGCGCGAATATGGTCTAAAGAACCGTCTTTGGAGTCGTTGTCACACACCACCACCTGGTAGTTGTCGTGGTGAATCCTGAAAACCGACTCCAAGCATTCGACTGTGTCACGCCAGCCGTTCCAGTTCAATACGACGATATAGACCTTGGGTGAGGTGCGTTGTGCGTCCAAAGGGCTCTCCTGGTTCAGGTGCGTGCAGACAGCGTGTTGATCTGGTCAACCATGTAGCCCAACACCTTTTTCCAGGTGTATTTTTCACGCACAAGCTCGCGCGAGTTGGCTTCCAGTTTGGACCAGTCGGACTCGTTGTCAAGCAAATGCAGAATAGACCGGGCCATGTCTTCTGCGGTGTCGGTGATGGAGAGATGCTCCATGTGCCGAGCGGCCAGCCCTTCGGCACCCACGGGGGTGGTAATGGTGGGCAAGCCACGGCACATGGCGTTCAAAACCTTGACCTTGATGCCAGACCCAAAACGCAAGGGAGCCAAAAAAAGGCGAGAGGTTTGAAACAGGGGTTCCAAGTCCTCGACAAACCCGGTGAATTGAATTCGAGGGTCGGCGGCCGCAGCTGCGGTCAGCCGGGGGTCTGGTTTGCTGCCAACCACCTTCAAAGTCAGCTCTGGTTGCGCTGCAGCCACGGCCGGCCAGACCTTGTCAAAGAACCACAGCAGGCCGTCAACGTTGGCTTCCCAGCTCAGGGTGCCTATGTAGAGCAGGGTTTTTTGTGTCTCGTTGAAATGCAGCGAGGGCAACTCGAGTTGGGAATCATCGCCCAAATGGTAGGTTTCACGGCACTTGGCACGGTCGGCCCCCGCCTCTACCAGGGAGTCGATATCGTTGGGGGAGGCAAACACCAAATCGGCACGACGGCAGAGGTTGACTTCGGTTTGCTTGACCCGCTTGCCCTCGAGCCAGGTGACCGCCCGGTACACCCAGTTGGCATCGGAGTTGGCGTAGCGCTCCCACATCAGGTAGGTGGCGTTGTGCGCATGAAAAACCACATGCCCTTGGTAGTCGGGCGGCAAATATTGCCCCGACTCGTAGTGGTCCAAAACAACCACATCGTATTCATGTATCACTTCGGCGATTTGCCTTTTCAGCTCCACCGAACGAGACCGGAACACATTGATGGGCATGCCGTGCAAATAACTTTGCACCAAGGTTTTGCCGCTGCGAGGGATTTCAACCCGGTCGTTGAGGAAGTGTCTCAGGCTGATTTGAGACAACATCTTCTCTATTTCTTCGGTACCATACTTCACTGGGCAGGCCAGTCCCACCTCATAGTGCTGAGACAGGAATTTCAGCATGTTCCAGCTTTTCATGCGCCCGCCACTGCTGGCAGGGAAAGGCAGTTCAATCGTAATCAACAACAACTTGGCCATTTGTACCCCGGTGTTTACAGGTTAAAGTCTTGGAATCTCGAAATTAGAAGACGAAGAATATGAGAAGATTGATTGTTATTTTGGGGTACATGTCACTGCTGGGGCCACCCCATGCCATCCGGATTCATTCGGAAGCTCAAGGCGGAGGTGGTGAACTCGATGGCTTGCCACTTTGGATCGTGGCTGCTGTTGAGCTCATGGTGCGTGCCGGCATGCTGCTGGTGATTTCTTGGGGTTTGCAAGAAGCGCTGAGCCATGAAACGTTTCGCCGTTTTCAGGTGTTCTTCCTGCTGATGGCTGTTTTTGCTTCTGGGGTGGTTCACACCCTGGTTCACTACTACTGCTTTGGCCTCAAGTGGGGCAAATGGGCCCATGCCCGTTTGCGCAGAACCTACCGTTTGGGGCGCAACCTGGCCTACTCGGTGGTTCCCGCATTCCCGGTGGCTGGCGCGGTGTTGGTTTGGCAGGAACTCAACCAAATTGCCTTGTTTCAGGGCCAGGTGGTGGAGTCGGTGTTCTTTGGAACTTGGCTGATGATGGCCTTGCTGGGCGTCACCGAGGCGCTGGTAGCCAAACGCATGCCGCATGGCATCGTTCATGTCAATTCGGCCGCAAATCACAGCAAAAAGCCTGCGCCATAAAGCGCAAATTGCTGTTTCACAAAAGCCGAGGCACCGGTTACGCGCAGCGTCTGGCCGGTTTGGCGTTGGTGCTTCAGCAACAAGCAAAGCAGGCCCATGAAGGCGGAGTCGGCGTACTGGCACTGGGCCAGGTTGATTTCAATCGACTTTGCACCTTGGCCGCACACCGACTTGAAGGTCTCGCGCACCACAGCCAGATCGGGTTCTGTGGCCCTACCTTCAAGGCTGATCTGGGTGGACCCGTCCGGTTGGTTCTGTGTTCGTACTGTGACCGGGGACAAGCTGGCAGCGAATGCTGCGTTTTTCTGAGCTTGCCGGCGCACCGGCAGCACGTTGTTCCAAAGCAGGGTCAAATAAGCTTTGCCGTCGGTCCAGTAGCGCTTGAACAGAGAGGGTTCTTCGTACATGCGCCACACCCATTCCAGGCCTGTGCGCTGCATCCAGACGGGGGCTCGGGCCACGGTACCGGCGATGAAGTTCACCACCGCCCCCAGGTGACTGATCACGGGCGCCTCGAGCTGCCCCCGCATTCGCTGAATCCATTGCTGCCCCTTTTTGGCCCCCAACGAAACAATCACCACATCCGGTTGGGCGGCGTTGATTTGGGCCACCACTTCGGGTTGGCACATGTCGTCAACGGTGCCAAAGCCGGGGTAATAGGCCCCCACGCCTGTTAAGCCGCTTTTTTCGGCGGCCAAAATCTGGCTGGCTTTGGCGGCAATGCCCTCGGGCCCACCAAAGAAAAACACCTTCAGCGCCCGACGGCTGCCAAAAGAATGGCGCAGCAGCTCCACCAGTGTGGACCCTGCAACCCGTTCAGGCAGCGGAATACCCATCCACTTGGCGGCCCAAACCAGGGGCATGCCGTCGGCCACCACCAAGTCCGAATCGATCACCGACAGGCGAAACGCCGGGTCGATGTGGCTGGCAACCAAGAAATTGAGGTTGGGTGTTGACAGGAAGCAGGGCGTGCGATTGAGCGCGGCTTGTTCCAGCCCTGCAATGGCTTGAGGGGTGTTTACGCAGTCCACCGGCAGCCCCAATAGCATGTACACCGGACGATCAAAATTGAAAGGGTGGGTCATAGGTTGTTGGCTTGTTGGCTGAACGGACAAGCGTTATTCAATGTATCAATTGGGTTGAAGTTTGATTTCAACCCGGCGATTGCGGGCGCGACCCTCTTCGTCTGCGTTGGTGGAGACCGGTTGCTGCAGGCCGTGCCAACCCAGAAACACCTGGTCTTGTGGGGCACCCCATTGCAGCATCCAGCGCTGCACGGTTTCTGCACGGCGTTTGGATAGGCCGATGTTGTACTCGGCGGTGTGGTTGCTGTCGGTGTGCCCGGTGATTTCAAAGCGCGTTCGGGCGCCGCGATCAATTTGGGCCACGAAGGCGCGCAGACGCTCGAGCTCTTGAGGCGTTAAAACGTCTTGGTCGTTGTCAAAATACACCGTCAAGGCTGGCAACGACGTTGGAACCTCGGGGGTTGGGGCGGGTTTGCGCAGGGGTTCTGCCACCTGCACCACAGGCACTTGCGACCACACGGTAGGCGACCATTCGTTGGAGGCCGTTTGAACCCGGGTGGGCGGCGCCGCGTGCGAAAACAATATTTCTGCTTCGTTGCTGCTGGCTTTTTGGGCCCCGGGCCAACCCCAACTGAACGACCCCAGCCATGCGCAGCCTGGCAACATGGCTGCCACCGTAAAAAGCCCCAACAGCTTGTGTCTCAAAACGAACCGACCGTGCATGTGAACCCGTGGAATTGTTGTGCTGTCCTGTTTCAGTTCAGTATAGAGCAGGCGAGCAGGAAATTATCAATTTTTAGCTTTGGGTAGGGAAATGCATGACAGGCAGGTCGTTGTTGCAGGGGGCATCAGCAACGGGCTGCGCCTGCAACCAAAATACCGCGCTGCCGCGCCAAGCCGGAAGCTGGATGGCGACTTGGCCTTGGGCATTGGCTGCACCATGAACCACTTGCGTGTTTGAGGTGTGGGTGGGCATGAATTCGCCGCGCCAAAGCGTGCCCGGCGGGGTGGCTGAGTCGCCTGGGGGCAACAAAAAGCTGAAGTGGGTGATTTCTTCGCCTTCACCAGCTGTCAGCCCAGGCTGCCGCGCCCACCCCACAACGGTTTGGCAGTCGGTGCGCACCCAGCATTCCACTGCGGGGTGGTCAATTGGGGTTTGGGCGGCGCCGTGCTGGGCTGTTCGTTGTGCTGGGGGCAGTTGGCTCAAGTCGATGCCGTGGGCCCGCAAAGTATCGACCCACTTGCGAAAAGGGCGCAGCCAATGCCACTGCTGGGCCGCCTCCAGAAAGTGGTCCCACCACCAGTAAAGTGCTGTGGAGGCGTAGCCCATCATGAAGGGTGCCCACAAGCCGTCGTGGAATTGCCGGGTGTGCAGGGCGATGTCTTCAGCGGTCAAGGGTTGCCGGCTGCGCGCACCGAGCTCGCCGGGCACAACACCCAGGGTTTGGGGCATTTCTCGCCAGGCTTGGGTGGTGCGCTGGTAATGGGTTGCCAGGTCGTTGGGGGTGTAGTCGTGCTGCTGCGCAAAGTCCAAACCAGCGCGGGCCCAAGTGGCTGGAGGCCCCGAGTCTGCCCAGCTGCAAGTGCGCAGGCGGCGGTAGGGGTCAAATTTGTCCAGAGCCGTGGTGGTGCGGTGCAGCCAGGTCAACAGGGCTTCGGCTGGGTGGGGAACCCATGTGACTTCATTCCACAATTCCCAGCTGTGAATAGCGGGGGAATGGCTCCACCTTGCCATGACGTAACGCAGCCGATTTTGAAAGCAAGCGATGGCAGCTTCGTCGGTGAAAAATGCCTGGGGCTGGAGCAAGGGCCCGCCATTGGCGCCGTTGTACGGGTTGTCTGCCCATTCAGAGTCGGCCTTCAAACTGAATGCGCCGTGGTTCAGCAAACACAGCATGACGCGAATGCCGCGGGCCTGTGCCATGGACAACACGGCGTCCAGCCGGCGTGCATGGTCCTGCCGCGCATGGAAGTTGGCCAGGCCTGTGTTGCTCCATTCGATGCCAAAGCACCAGCTCGACATCCAGATGCGCGCAAAATTCCCGCCGGATTGGGCCAGATCGTCAAACCACTTGCGGTAGCGCTCCAGTACGGAGCCGGTGGCCCAAGC
Source organism: Pseudomonadota bacterium (assembly GCA_039798985.1). Taxonomy (GTDB): domain Bacteria; phylum Pseudomonadota; class Gammaproteobacteria; order Burkholderiales; family Burkholderiaceae_C; genus JBDKEX01. Next base: position 8,331 of record JBDKEX010000012.1, read on the forward strand.
CAGATTGACCCCGACCGGGAAAAACGGTTCGCCGTGGCGGTCTGCAAAATAACCCGGGCGAAAGGCATCCATTTGGATGGTGGACAGCGTGTCTACCGTCTGGACCCCAAAATGCACCGGTGCGCCCAGGCGGCTGTGGGGCTGGCCATCTACCATCAGCATGGCCTCCATTTGCCAGTGGCCCGGCAGCTGCGGCGTCCAGCGCGCCACCCACCCCTGAAACCCCGGCCAGACGGCCCAGAAACCCTCGCTGTAAGCCACGGATCCATCGGGGGCAATCCATCGCAAAGCCACGCCCAGCCGGTCGGGTTGGTACACCTGCGGGGTGGGTAAGGAGGTGGGCATGGCCAGCAGCCACTCGTGGGGGTCGCCGGGCGCCCGCTCAGAAGCCTGCCAGCGAGCCGAGCTGGCGGCGCGGGCCCAATTTCGACGTGCAGCGGAAGACAATGGCGGGGCCTGCCAAGCGAACGGCGCGATCTGGGCGCTGCTGGCCGCATGCAAAGGCAAACCAGCGGCTAAGGCGGCAGCTTGGAGGAGTTGGCGGCGCAGCATGTCAAACGGATTTTGCGAATCCCGAAAACATCAGAAATGAGTAGCTGAGGATAAGTGTTTGGTGATAACCTTGACACTTGAAGTTGGGTAAATTTGCTGTGCAACTGACCGATGTTTCTGCTGTGAAGTGGGTGCTTGGGTGTGGTTTGCCTGCATGCAACCACGTCAAACATAACGGAAAGGCACCATGAAGCAACTACGAAGATGGGCGGTTTGTACGGCGGTGGCAGCCGCGTTGACCGCATGCGGTGGGGCTGACACCCCCGTGGGGGAAACCACCCTCTACAAAGCTGCTGCAACGTTTGATTTGGCGAACAACCAGGCGGCAAGCCTGAGTTCGGTGCTGCAATCCATCAATGGCGCGTCACCTGCCATCACCGGCGCAGGGTGTGACGGTTCGGTGGACCAGCCGGTGTATTTGTCGGTTTGGGTGGGTGATTACGCCGCGCTTGGCCTGTACACAAATTACTCGACCGATGTGGCGCGGGTGGCTGTCATGGACAGCCGGCAGCAGTTGTTTTACGCCACGACGGGGCAATACCAGACCATGTTGGGCAACGTCAGCAGCGTGGATGTGGCGGGAGACCAGTCTCTTGACATCCCCTTCGGCACGACCGAGGCGTGGTACGAGTTTTATTGCAGCACAGGGA
>JBDKEX010000013.1:0-12484 GCA_039798985.1 Pseudomonadota bacterium
GTTGGCGGTTTGCCGGTGTTCAGCCGTGCCTGGGGCAACGAGTTGGACCCCAAAACCGGCAAGCGCAAGACCTTTGACCAGGTGGTGATGGATCACCCGATTGGCAGCGGACCTTACAAAATCGGCCCTGTTATTTTCGGCAAAGACATCACCTATGTTCGCGACCCCAACTACTGGGCGCGTGACTTGCCGGTGCGCCGAGGCACGGCCAACTTCGACCGGATTTTGGTCAAAATTTACAAAGACAGCACCGCCCGCCTGGAGGCACTCAAGGCCGGGGAATTTGACCTGATGCGCTTTTTTTCGGCGGGTGACTGGGCAAGGCGCGTCAATGGCAAAAAATTCAGCACCGGCGAATTGGTCAAAGGCGAGTTCACGCACAGCCTGCCCACCGGGTTTCAGAGCTATGTGCTGAACACCCGCCGCCCGCCGCTGGACGACATTCGGGTTCGCGAGGCACTGGGCCTGGCCATGGACTACGAATGGATGAACCGGCAAATGTTCTACAACGCGTACCAACGCGTGAAGGGCTTGTTTGGCAACACAGATTGCTCGGCGTCCGGGCTGCCGGGACCAGGTGAGGTGGCAGTGCTAGAGCCTTGGCGCGCCCAACTGCCAGCCACTGTGTTTGGGGCTGCGTTTGCGCCCCCCCGGACCGACGGCGCCACCACCCTGCGGGACAATTTGCGGCGCGCCCAGTCGCTTTTGCGGGAGGCTGGCTGGACGGTGCAAGGCGGCCAGTTGCGCAACGCGCAAGGCCGAGCTCTGGTGTTGGAGTACCTGGACAGCGCGGAAACAGGTGCCCGCGTGGTCACCCCTTGGGCGCGCAATCTCACCAAATTGGGGGTGGAACTCAAGTTCAGGCCGGTGGATTTTGCCCTTTATCAGCAACGGCTGCGCACCTTTGACTTTGACATCATTTCGTTGGCGTTTGGAGGCTCACACAACCCTGGCGCTGAATACGCCGACCTGTTTGGGAGCGTGGCCGCCAAAACCGAGGATTCGGGCAACTTCGCCGGGGTCAGTCAGCCAGCGGTGGACGCCATTGTCACGCGCATGACCGACGCCAAAACACTCCCCGATTTTTTGGCCGCTTGCCGTTCGCTGGACCGTGTGATCAGCCACAGCCACTACTTGATTCCGCAATGGTCGGCCACCACCCACCGCATGGCTTACAACGCCTGGCGCCTCGACCGCCCCAAGAACATGCCGCCCTACGCATCGGGCGAAGGGTGGGCCATTGACACCTGGTGGTCCCGCCAGCCCTGAAACCAACCCGCGAAACCAACAAACATGTGGGTTTACCTACTCAAGCGCCTTTTGCTCATGCTTCCCACGTTGCTGGGAGTACTTTTGTTGACTTTTGTGGTCATCCAGTTTGTGCCGGGCGGGCCGGTGGAGCAGTATTTGGCCGAGGCACGCGCTGGGGCCAGCTCAGCCGCTGAAGGGGGATCTGTGTACCGCGGAGCCCAGGGGGTCGATCCGCAAAGGTTGGAGCAAATCAAGGCCTTGTACGGTTTTGACAAACCCGCGCATGAGCGGTTTTTCCAAATGCTAGGGCAATTTGCCCGTTTTGATTTGGGAACCAGCTTTTTTCAAAACAAAGCCGTGTCCCAGCTGATTTGGGAAAAACTGCCGGTCTCCATCAGTTTGGGGCTCTGGACTTTTTTGATCAGTTACGCAATAGCGGTGCCTTTGGGGGTGGCCAAAGCGGTTCGGGCGGGCTCTCGTTTTGATTTGGTGACCACGCTTTTGGTGTTGCTGGGTTATGCCATTCCGAGTTTTGTGTTGGGCGTGGCTCTGCTGGTGGTGTTTGGCGGGCAGTTGCAGTGGTTTCCGCTGCGCGGGCTCACATCGTCCAACTGGGAACAGTTGACTTGGGGGGCACGCGTGGTCGACTATCTTTGGCACATCGCAATGCCGGTGACCGCCATGGTGTTGGGTAGTTTTGCAGTCACCGCCATGTTGACAAAAAACGCCTTTCTGGAAGAAATTCGCAAGCAATATGTACTGACCGCCCGCGCCAAGGGGTTGAGTGAGCGTCAGGTGCTTTGGAAGCACGTTTTTCGCAACGCGTTGATTCCTATCGTCACCGGTTTTCCGGCTGCGTTTGTGGGGGCATTTTTTACCGGCTCCCTGTTGATAGAAACCTTGTTCTCTTTGGACGGTTTGGGGCTGTTGAGTTACGAAAGCGTGATTCGGCGCGACTACCCGGTGGTGTTGGGTACTTTGTATTTGTTCACACTGATTGGGTTGGTGACCAAGTTGATCAGTGATTTGTGCTACCTGTGGGTGGATCCACGGGTGAAGTTTGATTGAAACCCCTGCCATGACCCCACAAACTTTGCCCAAGTCGGTCGGCCCCACCCGCCGGGCGTGGTTGCGTTTCAAGCGCAACCGCCTGGGTTATGTCTGCTTGTGGTTGTTTGGGCTGATGGTGGCGTTCAGCCTGTTGGCCGATGTGTTGTCAAACGACAAACCATTGCTGGTGCGCTACGAAGGGCGCTTTTACACGCCCTTACTCACCGATTACCCCGAAACCGTTTTTGGTGGCGACTTTGAAACGCCCACCGATTACTTGGACCCGTTCATTCGGGAACGTTTGTCCACTGACAACAATTGGGCCATTTACCCGCTCAACCCCTACGGGCCCAAAACACTGAACTACTTTGCCAAGGCGCCCAACCCCGCGCCACCCACGGCCGACAATTGGTTGGGTACCGACGACAGGGGCCGCGATTTGGCCGCCCAGTTGCTGTATGGTTTTCGCGTCAGTGTTTTGTTTGCGATTGCATTGACCGTGGTCGGCGTGGTGCTGGGCGTGGCAGCTGGCGCATTGCAAGGATTCATGGGCGGCAGGACCGACCTCATGTTCCAGAGGTTCATCGAAATCTGGGGCTCTATGCCCGAGCTCTACTTGCTCATCATTTTCAGCGCCGTGTTCGCGCCCAGCGTGACCTTGCTGTTGGTGTTGCTCAGCCTGTTTGGCTGGATGGGCTTGAGCGACTATGTGAGAGCCGAATTTTTGCGCAATCGGCAACTGGATTACGTCCGTGCGGCACGGGCCATGGGGTTGTCCGGGTTCCAAATTGTGTGGCGGCACATACTGCCCAACAGCCTGACGCCGGTGGTGACCTTTTTGCCATTTCGCATGAGCGCAGCCATTTTGGCGTTGACCTCTTTGGACTTTCTGGGGCTGGGTGTGCCGCCGGGTACGCCCTCCTTGGGAGAGTTGTTGTCCCAAGGCAAAAACAACATAGACGCTTGGTGGATTTCGTTGTCCACTTTTGGGGTGCTGGCCCTGACCTTGTTGCTGCTGACCTTCATGGGAGACGCCCTGCGCGACGCGCTGGACCCCCGAAAGGCGCAGCCATGAGCCGAACGCCTTTGCTGCAGGTGGAGGATTTTCGCGTGGCCTTCAACGGCCGCCATGTGGTTCATGGCATCAATTTCAGCCTCGAAGCCGGTGAAAAATTGGCCTTGGTGGGCGAGTCTGGTTCGGGTAAAACCGTATCGGCTTTGAGCCTGTTGCGTTTGCTGGACGCTGCACAGGTCACGGGCCGCGCCTTGCTCAACGGACAAAACCTCACCCAAATGAGCGAAGGCCAACTGCGCAGCATTCGCGGTGGCGAGGTTGCCTGCATTTTTCAGGAGCCCATGACGGCGCTCAATCCTTTGTTGAAGGTGGGCGATCAAATAGCGGAAGTGCTTTCTTTGAAGCAAGGTTTGGGCCCTGCGTTGTTACGGCAAACAGTGCTGGATTTGCTGGCGCAGACCGGCCTGCCCGAGCCAGAGCAGCGCGCGCGGGCTTATCCGCACCAGTTGAGTGGCGGGCAACGCCAAAGGGTCATGATTGCCATGGCCTTGGCCAGCAGGCCCAAGCTCTTGATTGCAGATGAGCCCACCACTGCGCTGGACGCAAGTTTGCGCCTGCAAATGTTGGCTCTCTTGGCCGACATGCAGCGTCAAACCGGCATGGCGGTGCTGTTGATCACGCATGATTTGCCGCTGGTGCAGCGTTTCGCGGACCGTGTGGCAGTCATGGAAGCAGGGCACTTGGTGGAGCAGGGGGACGTGGTCAATGTGTTTTCGCGCCCACAACATCCCTACACCGTCAAGCTGTTGGACAGCCGACCGCAGCGCGGCGGTTTTTTGCAAAACAGCAGCAAACCCGAATCGGTTACCCCGCAACCGCCCACCGTGTCATGCACCGAACTCTCCGTCAGCTACCCCACCTCGCTGCCCGGTTTGAAAGGTTGGTTCAAAAGCGGGGTGTTCCAGGCCGTGCGAAATGCGTCATTGGCGCTTGAACCCGGACGAACCTTGGGCGTTTTGGGTGATTCAGGTTCGGGGAAATCCACCTTGGCTCTGGCCGTTTTGGGCTTGTTGAGTTCCCAAGGGCAATTACAGGTCAATGGCGTGGCGTGGCATGGAGCCTCCGCCCTGGTTCAGAAAAAGTTGAGGTCCAAGGTTCAGGTGGTGTTTCAAGACCCTTTCTCGGCCTTGTCGCCGCGTATGACCTTATTGCAAATTGTTGGCGAGGGCCTGGAAATTCATCGCCCGGAATTGTCACCGGTGCAGCGCCGCGAACGGGTGGTCGAAGCGCTGCAAGAAGTGGGTTTGTTGGAGGGGGCTGAAGGCGAAGAACAGCACATGTGGCTGCAGCGTTATCCGCACGAATTTTCGGGTGGACAACGCCAACGCATTGCCATAGCCCGTGCGTTGGTGGTGGAGCCCGAACTGCTGGTGTTGGATGAACCCACCAGCGCCTTGGACGTCACGATCCAGAAGCAAGTGATTGAGATGTTGCTGTCGTTGCAGCAAAAACGTGGGTTGAGCTACCTTTTGATCACCCACGACGTGGATGTGGTGTGGGCAATGGCCCATGACGTGATGGTGATGCAAGCAGGCTCGGTGGTAGAGTCGGGTCCTGCGGAGCAGGTATTAACGCGACCCCAGCACCCGAGTACGCAGCAGTTGCTCGCCGCATCTTTGGTCGGGCTGTCGTTGACGGACACCGCTTGAACCGCCATGCCTGCCCTTGAAACTCCCTCCGTGAAGGCTTTGACCTTGGCAGCGCCCTTTCGATGGTTGCGCTTAGGCGCCCGCGACCTTTGGCGAAACCCATTGCCCGGATTGATGCATGGCTTTCTACTGGCGGTTTTTGGCGCCGTGTTGCTGGCAGTCGCTCACGATCAATTTTGGTGGCTGGCCGGTGCTTTTTCCGGGTTTTTGATCGTGGCACCTGTATTGGCCACCGGCTTGTATGCGGTGAGCCGTGCAGCGGAGCGGGAGCAAAAGGTATCCATTTCGGAGGTCTTGGCCATTTGGGCCTCCCAAGACAAACGCCTGGTAAGTTTTGGTTTGCTGTTGGGATTGGCGGGCACCGGGTGGGTGCTCACCTCTGCTGGACTGATCACTTTGTGGGCCGAGGCACCCGTACAAAAACCGGAAGATTTCTTGCGCAATGTTGTGCTGCAACCCAACATGGGTTTGTTTGAGGTGTGGTTGCTGCTGGGCACGCTGCTTGCCGCGCCCGTGTTTGCATCCAGCGTCATCACCCTGCCCATGCTTGTGGATCAGCCTGTTGGTTTGTGGAGTGCGGTGAAACGCAGTTGGCAGGTTGTGGCCGACCAACCCACGGCAATGGCGCTGTGGGCCTTGCTGATTGTGTTGTTGGTTGGGCTGGGTTTTGCAACATTTTTGGTGGGTTTGGTCGTTCTGGTGCCCTGGTTGGGCCATGCCAGCTGGCATGCCTACCGTGAATTGGTGCCTGAACCCTCAAGCGCCAAACCGCGCCCGCCCGGGTCATGAGGCCGTCAGCGATGGAAGGCACTTTGTTCGGGTACACCGAGGCTCAAATAGCCCAATTTGGCTTGTCTTTTGGGGTGGGTGCCTTCATTCTTTACATGATGTTTATTGTGTTCAATTTGGCTCAGGAATCCAAGGCCGGCAAGTTTGGTACTTTTATTATTTTTTTGGTGCTGTCTTTGGGGATGTTGGGTTTCCTGGTTAAAAATGTGATTCAGTGGTGGCTGAATATATGAGCAGGGATTTTGGCGTGAAAAAAGACATGTTCGAATTGCCCAATTTGCATGGGGTGGACTCCTTCGAAGTGGGCACCACCAAGCTGGGTTGTGTTGCTGAGGGCTGGAAAGGCAATGCGCTTTCAGGCAGCTTGCTGGAGTTCGATGAAGAACACCGGCAGATCAAGATTCAGCCATTGGGCGAGGCGCGACCTGTGGCGCTCAAGTTCAACCAGATCAAACGTTTGCGTCTGGACAAGAACCCTGAAACCGACCTGGATTTCCAACCCTCTTCGCTGGAAGCGGTTGCTGGATTGCACTCTTTCGTGATTCATCTCAAGGACGGGTCGTTTTTTTCCGGTATCGCCCACGCCCACCAGAAAATGCCCTATGGGTTGTGGGTTTTCCCCAAGCAAACACTCGATGGAGACCCTTTCAGGGTCTTTGTGCCGCGCTCCAGCATCAACCATTTTGAGGTCAAGCGCCAAGACGGCTCCGGTGCCAGCGACATTGACTTCAATGCGCAAGACTTCAATGACACAGTACAGGCGGATTTGGATGCCTTTGGGTTGGAGGCTGTGGTCGGGTTGGGTCCGACGTTTGTCGAAACGCCAAGCGATTTGTCCCAAGCGCTGGAAAACCAGGCCCGTCTGAAACCCGTTCCCATTGGCGAGGCATTGCTGGGTTTGGGCAAGATCACCCAAGACCAATTGGCCTTGGTTTTGAAGCAACAACAAGACAAAAAATCAGTGCCGCTGGGGCAAATGTTGGTGGCATCGGGTTTGGTAACTTCAGCCGATTTGCAAACCGCATTTGCCCGAAAGCTGGGCTATCCATTTGTGAATTTGAGCAAATTCCCAGTCGATGTGGCAGCGTTGCGCGTGGTGCCTGTGGCATTGGCTACCCGTCTCAAAGTGATGCCATTGACCCTGCTGAACAAGTCCGTGGTCGTGGCCATGTCCGATCCGCTTCAGTTCAAGGTCATCGAAGAACTGGAGTTTTCTACGCAACGCAAGGTCGTTCCGGTTGTTACCACCAGCAACGATTTGCCTGCTCACATCTCCAGGGCCTACCGCAGCATTGGACAATCGGATACAGCCGCACGTGAGGCCGAGCTCAGGCCTGCGGCCTCAGACCCTGAAGCCGGCCAGGATGCGCTTCTGTTGGCTGCCGAACTTACCAGTGACGATCAATCCGTTGAGGAAGAGCGGCCGATTGAGCAGACCGACAACACGCTCGTCAAACTGATCAATTCAATGATCACTGAGGCTTTTCACCAAGGGGCTTCGGACATTCATATTGAGCCTTACGCCGGCCGCGAGCAGGTGGTGATTCGCTTTCGTGTAGACGGAGAGTTGAGGCCCTACCTCGAATTGCCTTCGAGCTACAGAAATGCCTTGGTGGCACGCATCAAGATCATGTGTGATCTTGACATTTCTGAGAAACGCAAGCCCCAGGACGGCAAAATCAATTTCTCAAAATACGGTCCGTTGCGCATTGAGCTGCGGGTGGCCACCATTCCCACCATGCAAGGCATGGAAGACGTCGTAATACGGATTCTGTCGTCTCACAAAGCCTTGCCACTCGGCGCCTTGGAGCTGTCTCCTGCCAATTTGGCCGCCATTGAAGACATCATAGAGCGACCCTATGGCTTGTTTTTGTGCGTGGGGCCTACTGGCTCAGGTAAAACCACCACTTTGCATGCTGCGCTCAAGCAACTCAATAAGCCCAACCGCAAGGTATGGACAGCCGAAGACCCAGTTGAAATTACGCAACACGGTTTGCGTCAGATACAGGTTAACGCGCGCATAGGCTGGACCTTTGCTACCGCCTTGCGTTCATTGCTTCGCGCAGACCCTGACGTGATCATGGTGGGTGAAATTCGCGACGCGGAGACCGCCGAAATTGCGATCGAGGCCTCATTGACCGGGCACATGGTGATCTCAACATTGCACACCAATTCGGCGTCAGAAACGGTGACCCGCCTGATCGACTTGGGTGTCGATCCGTTTTCATTTGCTGACTCGCTGCAGGGCATACTGGCGCAACGCTTGGTGCGGCGTTTGTGCAAAACCTGTGTCACGGCTGTGCCCATGGACGACAAACGCCTCAAAGAACTGGTAAACGATTTTCAATTGGCCTTGCCACAAGAGCATGCTTTGCGAGATGACGATGCACTGGTGGGCGCTTGGCGGCAACGCTTTGGCCGCAATGGGGTGTTAATGCACCACCACGCTCCCGGTTGCCCAGAGTGCGGTAACACTGGGTACCGTGGCCGTATGGCCATCCACGAGTTGTTTGTTTCGGATCCCTCTTTGCGTCATTTGATTCAAAAGAGAGCCAATGCTGAAATTTTGCGCGAAGCTGCTGTGGGCAAGGGAATGCGCACATTGCGCCAAGACGGAATTGAGAAAGTCTTGGGTGGTTTGACCTCCTTGGCAGAAGTTCGATCGTCCAGTAACCGTTGAATCTTCAAGGGCCCATCGGTGTGCCCTGGTCAACAATGCATCAACTTCAGCTCGCCAAAGCCTGCACTTTGGCAAGTTCCAGTTTTGCAATTGCACTCCGATGCACTTCGTCCGGCCCATCGGCCAGGCGCAAGGTTCTTTGGTGGGCGTAAGAGTAAGCCAGCGGAAAATCCTGCGACATGCCCGCCGCACCATGGGCTTGAATCGCCCAGTCAATGATTTGGCATGCAACATTGGGGGCCACCACTTTGATCATGGCAATCTCTGCTTTGGCTGCCTTGTTGCCCACGGTGTCCATCATGTAGGCCGCTTTCAGGGTGAGCAAGCGGGCTTGCTCCACCATGCATCGTGACTGGGCAATCCGTTCGTGCCAAACCGATTGCGCGGCCAAGGGTTTGCCAAATGCCACGCGTTTGTTGAGCCGATCGCACATCAATTCAATGGCCCTTTCGGCAGCGCCTATGGAGCGCATGCAGTGGTGAATGCGACCCGGCCCCAAGCGTCCTTGGGCAATTTCAAAACCTCGGCCTTCGCCCAGCAATATATTGCCAACCGGTACCCTGACGTCGTCCAAAATCACCTCCATGTGCCCATGCGGCGCGTCGTCGTAACCAAACACCGACAGCGGGCGCACCACTTTTACCCCAGCAGTTTGAGAGGGCACCACCACCATGGATTGCTGAGAGTGCCGGGCCGCGTTTTCATCCGTTTTTCCCATGACGATATAAACCGCACAGCGTGGATCGCCGGCACCCGATGACCACCATTTGCGCCCATTGATCACATATTCATCGCCTTCACGGCGAATACTGCATTGGATGTTGGTGGCGTCGGACGAGGCCACGTCGGGTTCGGTCATCAGAAAGGCGGATCGGATGTTGCCCCGCAGCAGCGGCTCCAGCCACAGATCTTTCAACTCCTCCGACGCGTACCGCTCCAGGGTTTCCATGTTCCCCGTGTCAGGGGCGTTGCAATTGAAGACCTCGGCGGCGAACGGCACGCGGCCCATGATTTCGCACAGCGGCGCGTATTCCAGGTTGCTCAGGCCATGGGGTACGCGCGTGGAGTGCGGCAGAAAAAGATTCCACAAACCCAGCTCTTTCGCCTTGGGCTTGAGTTCTTCGATCAAGTTGCTGGGTGCCCACGCGTTGCCTTGGGTTCGGTTGTTGGCAATCTCGCTGTAAAAACGGGCCTCGTTGGGGTAGATGTGTTCGCTCATGAACGCCAACAAACGGGCTTGGAGTTCCTTGACCTTGGGGCTGTAATCAAAGTTCATGGGTGCGTTGTGTGGTGGTGTTCAGGTTTTCTGGGCGATAAGCCACGCCATTTCGGCCAATGGGCGGGCTGCCGCAGCCGATGTACGGGCTTGTGCACTCGATGCCGTGCCATCTTCGACCCGCTTGGCAATGCCTTGCAAAATACCGGCCAAACGGAAAAGGTTGTAGGCCAAATAAAAGTTCCATTCTTTGCGAAGCTGCTCTGGCTTGAAAGACTGGGTGTGTTCGCAGTACCAGTCTATGTACTGCGCTTCGCTGGGTATGCCCAAAGCCCTCAGGTCCAGCCCGGCAATGCCGCGGAACATGCCTGGTGGTATGTGCCAAGACAGGCAGTGGTAGCTGAAGTCTGCCAAGGGATGACCCAATGTGGACAGTTCCCAATCCAAGATGGCCAATACCTTTGGCTGAGTAGGGTGGAACATCAGGTTGTCCATCCGGTAGTCGCCATGCACGACTGACATCCACCGATCGTCTCGGGCCAGATCGGGTATGTGGGCCGGCAACCATGCGATCAGGCGGTCCATTTCTGGAATGGGTTGCGTGATGGAGGCTTGGTATTGCTTGCTCCAGCGTTGAATTTGGCGCTCAAAGTAGTTGCCGGGCTTGCCGTAACCACTCAGCCCAATCGCGTCTGGGTTGATGCCATGCAGCAGGGCCATCACCCGGTTCATTTCTTGGTACCTGGCGTGGCGATCCGCTGGGCGAAGGCCTGGCAGCGACTGGTCCCAAAACACCTGCCCCTCTACCAGCGCCATGATGTAAAAGGCCCTGCCAATGACGCCTTCGTCCTCGCACAGTGCGTACATTTGGGGCACCGGGACACCGCTGGGGTGCAGTGCCTGCATCACGCGAAATTCGCGTTCAATGGCGTGGGCCGAAGGCAGCAGCTTGGCCGCAGGCCCCGGCTTGCAGCGCATCACATAGTTGCATTGCGGGGTGGTCAGCCGGTAGGTAGGGTTGGACTGCCCACCGCTGAACTTTTCCAACTCCAAAGGCCCTTCAAAACCCGGAACATGCGCCTCCATCCAAGCAGCCAGAGCCAATGGATCGATGGGTGTTGGGGCCTCGGAGGGCGTCATGTTGCCCTTCCTGTTGCAGTCAATGCTCGGCTTCGGATATTTTCAACAGCATGTCCCGGTTGCGCACCACCAAGCCGCCGGGTTCGATGCGTATGGCTTCTTCGCGTTCCATGCTTTTGAGCTCTTGGTTCACCCGCTGGCGGGAAGCCCCCAGCAGTTGCGCCAGTTCTTCTTGCGCCAGTTGCAGACCAATTCGGGTTTCGTTCCCATTGTTCAAACAGGGCACGCCGTAACTTCGCACCAAATGCAGCAACTGTTTTGCCAAGCGCGCGCGCAGGGGCAGTGTGTTCAAGTCCTCCACCAAACCAAACAGGGTGCGTATGCGTCGGGCCTGGAGTCGCATCAACGCCTCGTAAAGCTCCACGTGTTGCGCCAAAATTTTTTGAAAATCGCTGCGCGCTACACCCAGCAGAGTGGTCGGACCATGGGCGTAGGCATCGTGTGTGCGCTGGTCGCCATCGAACATGGCCACGTCGCCAAACCAAACGCCCGGCTCTACATAGGTCAGGGTGATTTGCTTGCCTGTTAACGAGGTGGAACTGACGCGCACCGCTCCCTTGGCCACGGCGGTCCACTCGTGTGGGGCGTCGCCTCGGGCCACAATCAGGTCGCCGTCTTTGTACCGTTTGACGTAGGCGCATCGCAGTATGTCGTGTCGCAGGGAAGGGGAGAGGCTTGCAAACCAACGTCCGCCGTTGATTGCTTCGCGTTCTTCCATTGTCAGAATCGGCTCGTCCATCGTCTGTCCTGTGAGTGACTGGGGTGGCACTTTTTGTCGCTCGGGCGACCGGTGCTTTATTGGTAAATCGGTGGGCGCTTGTCCAAAAAGGCTTGTATTCCTTCTGCGCCGTTGGGGTGGAACAGGTTGCGCACAAAGCTGTCTCGTTCCGCCTTGAGTTGCTGGCTCAAGCTGTTGTCGGGGGCTTGTTGCACCAGTTCCTTGATGCTGGCCAAGGTGTTGGGCGCGCGTCGGTTCAATTTTTCAGCCAAGTCCAAAGCGGTTTGCAGGGCTTGGTCTGGCGCAGCCAGCCGGTTCACCAACCCCAGGGCATGCAAGCGTTGCGGGTCCAGTTTTTCACCCAGCATCAGCAATTCCACCACGGTGGCGCGCGGCAGCGCCCGCACCAGGTTCCAACTCGCACCTCCGTCGGGCGACAAGGCCACATTGGCATAAGCCATCACAAACACACTGTTGCTGGCCGCCACCACCATGTCGCAGGCCAGGGTCAGTGAAAAGCCGGCTCCCGCGCAGGCGCCTTCCACCGCTGCAATCACAGGCTTGGGAAAACTGTGGATGGTCTCGACCCAGCTGTTCAACCCTTCAATGCTGTTGGCTTGCACCTCAGGCGCTTGCTGCCGGTTGCCCAGCAAGCGTTGCAACTGGCCTCCGGCGCAGAAATGGGCGCCTTCACCTGTGAGCACCACGCTTTTGATCTCGGGGTCGCGGTCGGCTGTGTTCAAAGCCTCTACCCCCGAAGCGTAAATGGCAGGGTCCAATGCGTTGCGGTGTTCCGGGTTGCTGATGGTCAACACCAAGGTATTGCCCACGCTGTGCCGTTTAAGGGTTGCTGTCATGTTGTGGGCCTGTCTCAAAGTTCGGTTTGTGTCAGGCTCAGCCCCAGTGCGCCCCGCCG
>JBDKEX010000014.1:0-8798 GCA_039798985.1 Pseudomonadota bacterium
TCATTTGGGCCATGTATTCGGGCATGCCTATGTGCATGACCAACTCGCCTACACCGTGCAGCAGGCCCGTGGTCAGGGCAATGTTGCCATCGAGCCGGAGCGGCTCGCAAATGTGCTTGGCAACCACCGAAGCGCTCAGACTGTAACGCCAAAACCGGTCCAAGTTCATGCCAGAAACGGTATGAAAGCAATCGTTCATGGCAGTGCTGATGACCAATGCTCGAACCCTGTTGAGGCCCAGAATCATCAACGCCTCCCGGACCGTTGGCACCGGGCGCAACAACCGAAAAAACGACGAGTTGGCCTGCTGCAACACCTTGGCCGCCATCACAGGGTCCAGGTCGATATGGGCTGCCACTTCAACCAAATCAACATCGTCCGAGTGGAAGGTGGCAATCAAACGAGAGGCAACCTCTGGCACTGCGGGCAGCGCACGCGGCGTTTGCAGAAGACGGTCGAGTTGCACGTGCCCGCCCCAGTTTCAACCCATGAAGGCCGACAATTCGCCAGCAGAAGTCCATTCACTGGGGTCTTTGTCCAGCACCATGTTCAAGTCCAGACCCAAAAGCATGGCCACCACATCAGGGAAAGTTGCTGCCAAACCGTCTTTGTCCATGCCGATTTCTTGGGCACGCGCACGCCAAGACGCCATGTGAACTATGCCAGCCATGGGTTCGTAGGTGTCGCCCTCGAACGGCAGCAACTGGTGGCGCAATGCCGTGACGATGGCTTCGGGGAAGTCCCACTTGAGCGCGAAAGCGGCCCCCACCTCAGCATAGGTGTAACCCAAGGCGGCCTTTTCGGTGTCGGCGCGTTTCATGTCCAGCGGTGACACGTTCCAGTCGATTTTTTCCATCACTTCTGGCATGCCAATGTGCATCACCAAATCGCCCACCGCGTGCACCAAGCCCGCAGTGAAGGCCGCGCCGTCGTTCAGGCGCATGCTTTTGGCCAGGGTTTTGGAAATTTTGGCCGCATTGAGGCTGTAGCGCCAAAACTGCTCCAAGTTCATGCCCGGCACCGTTTTAAAACTGCTGCTCAAGGCCACGGCGGTGACCAAGGTGCGCACGTGGTTGAAACCCATGACATTCACGGCCTCACTCACGCTGCTGATTTCCCGGGTCAAACCAAAAAAAGCCGAATTGGCCAACTTGAGCATGCGGGCGGTCAAACCCGGATCGGTGGAAACCGATTGGCTGATTTTTCGCACATCTGGGTCGTCCGAGTCCAGTTCGGTCAGCACCTCAGACACCACCTTGGGAATGCTGGGCAGGGCCTTTGCTTTGGCCAGTAATTCGTCAAGTTCCATGGGCTGTACTGAAAAAATCGGGTGAAAAGACCGCACCCCCAGTATAGGGGCGCAGGCTTGGAGTTGAACCGCCGCCGCTTATCTTTTGCGTTGTTGAAGCTTCTCAAAAGCCGACGCCATGGCTGAAGTTGGCGTTGCTTCGCCTGCGCGGGCGCCTCTGTGGCCCGCGTTGTGCCGGGCTGCGGGTTCGAAGCGGTTGGTTGCGCTGTCTCGCTGCTGGGGGGGTCGATCACGACCGGTTGCGGCAGCATCCAGTTTCATGGTCAAACCTATGCGCTTGCGGGCAACATCCACCTCCACCACTTTGACCTTGACAATGTCGCCGGCCTTGACCACCTCGCGGGCATCGCTCACAAATTTGTTCGACAGCTGGCTGACGTGAACCAGCCCATCTTGGTGCACGCCCAGGTCCACAAAGGCGCCAAACTGTGCCACATTGCTGACCGTTCCCTCCAGAACCATGCCGGGTTGGAGGTCTTTGATGTCTTCAACCCCTTCGTTGAAGCGGGCCACCTGAAAATGGGGTCGCGGGTCGCGGCCAGGTTTTTCCAGTTCGCCCAAAATGTCCTTGACCGTGATCACACCAAACCGGTCGTTCGCAAACAACTCTGGCTGCAAAGCCTTCAACACATCAACGCGGCCCATCAGCTCGCCAATCGGCTTCCCTGACTTTTGAATGATTTGCTCCACCACGGGGTAGGTTTCGGGGTGAACCCCCGTCATATCCAGGGGGTTGCCTCCGTTGCGAATGCGCAAAAAACCTGCGCTTTGCTCGAATGTCTTGGCGCCCAGGCCAGCAACTTTGAGCAAGTCTTGCCGGGTCTTGAAGGCACCGTTGGCCTCGCGCCAGCGCACCACCGCCTTGGCCACGCTGCTGCTCAGGCCCGACACTCGGGCCAGCAGCGGCGCGCTGGCGGTGTTCAAGTCCACGCCCACCGCGTTCACACAGTCCTCCACCACCGCGTCCAGGGTCTTGGCCAGATCGCTTTGGTTGACGTCGTGTTGGTATTGCCCAACCCCTATGCTTTTGGGGTCAATTTTGACCAATTCTGCCAACGGGTCTTGCAAGCGGCGTGCAATGCTGGCGGCGCCACGCAGGCTCACATCCACATCGGGCATTTCCTGGCTCGCGTATTCACTGGCGCTGTAAACCGAAGCGCCCGCCTCGCTCACCACCACTTTTTGCATGCCCGCGCACGCGTGCAGGTGGGCGCATTGCTTGATCAGTTCGGCTGCCAGTTTGTCGGTTTCTCGGCTGGCGGTGCCATTGCCAATGGCCACCAAATTGACACCGTGTTTTTCACACAATTTCACCAAGGTGAACAAAGCGCCGTCCCAGTCCCTGCGGGGCTCATGGGGGTAGACCGTGGCGGTGTCCACCAGCTTGCCGGTCACGTCCACCACAGCGACTTTGACGCCGGTGCGAATACCGGGGTCAAGCCCCAAGACGGTTTTGGGGCCAGCGGGTGCCGCCAGCAACAAGTCGCGCAGGTTGTCAGCGAACACCTTGATGGCCACTTTTTCGGCATTCTCCCGCAAACGGGTGAACAGGTCGCGCTCTGTCGAGAGACTGAGTTTGACCCGCCAAGTCCAGGCCACGCATTTGCGCAGCAGGTCATCTGCGGGGCGGTTTTGGTGGCTCCAACCCAAATAACGGGCAATGCGGCCCTCTGCCAAACTGGGCGCGCTGCCCGGCTTGGCGCCGGCGGGCAACTCGGGCTCGGGGGTCACCAGTTTGGCGTCCAGCACTTCCTGCGCACGCCCACGGAACACGGCCAGCGCGCGGTGCGAAGGCGTTCGGGCAATGGGTTCGTCGTAGTCAAAATAGTCCCGGAATTTGGCGTTGTCGGGCTGGTGTTCGTCTTTTCCGTCCACCTTCTTGCTTTGCAGCAACCCCTCTTGCCACAACCATTCGCGCAAACCTTGCACCAGCACGGCGTCTTCGGCCCACCGCTCGCTCAAAATGTCGCGCACACCGTCCAACACAGCCGCAGTGGTGGTGAAGTCGCTTCCATCCTCCCCTTTGGCTGCTCGCACAAACGCCCGCGCTTCGTCAGTGGGCACACGGTCGGGTTCGGCAAACAGCAGGTCGGCCAAAGGCTCCAGGCCGTTTTCCCGCGCAATCATGCCTTTTGTGCGGCGTTTGGGCTTGAAGGGCAGGTACAGGTCCTCCAGTTCTTGCTTGGTAGGCGCAGTCAGCAGGGCTGCGCGCAATTCGGGGTTGAGTTTTCCTTGCTCTTCAATGCTTTTGAGCACAGCGGCACGCCGGTCTTCCAGCTCGCGCAGGTAGCCCAGGCGCTGCTCCAGTTCACGCAACTGGATGTCGTCCAGCCCCCCGGTGAGCTCTTTGCGGTAACGGGCAATGAACGGCACGGTCGCGCCGCCATCCAGCAAACCGATGGCAGCTTTTACTTGCCGTGGTTGAACCTTGATTTCTTGCGCGATTTGCGCGGTGATTTTTTCCATACAACACCATCCCCTGCTGCGTTGCAGAGGTCAAAACGAAACTGCGCGGGAGTTTGCCACAAGGTACAGGGCGCAAAAAACCTGCGCAACCGCGGCAGTTGAGCGCTTCAATCGGTTGAAGCGCTGGCCGCCGGATTGAGCCCGTGGGCTTTTCGAGCCCCCACTGGCAAACGGCGCACATACTTGAATGTGCCGGTGGCGTGGGCGCACAATTGCCCTGACGCGTCCAATATCCGCCCCTCTGTGAAGGCCAAGGTGGCGGTGCGGTGGAGCAAATTGCCCACGGCCCGCAACGGGCCTTGGGCGGCACGCACAAAACTGGTTTTCATTTCGATGGTGACGGCCCCCATGTCCTGCTGCACGCTGCGTGCGGCGTGGGCCATGACCACGTCGAGCAAGGTCATGCTGGCGCCCCCGTGCACCACATTGAAGGAATTCAGGTGTTCTGGCGCCGGTGAGTAGCTGATTTCGGCTTGGCCGCCATGCCAAACCTGCAACTTGAACCCCAAGTGGTCTACAAATGGGATTTGGACTTGGAAATCCATGTCAAGTTTCATAGTCCATGCACTGGCGCTCCAGCCTTATCGCTCCCAAAAAAGGTTTGATGGCCGCATGGGTCGGGTGGTCGAGGTAAGCGTTCAAGGCCGCTTCATCGGTGAACTGGCTGTTCAAAACCATGTCGTAAGTGCACTCCAACCCTGGCTGGGCTGCCGCCACTTCAAAACGCAACATGCCCTCGCTGATGCCTGCACACCCTTGCAACAAAGCCATGGCTTTGACCAAATTGATCGCCTTGTCCGCGCCTTCGGCGTGGTCCTTCAATTTCCACATCACTATATGAGTCAACATCGTTTCGCTTCCCTTTATGCCGGCAACCGGTAGTCTTTGAGCTGTTCGCGCAGCTTCATTTTTTGCATCTTGCCTGTGGCCCCCAGTGGTATGGAGTCCAAAAACAACACGTCGTCGGGCACCTGCCATTTGGCTATTTTGCCTTCATAAAACGCCAAAAGGGCCTCACGGGTCACCTCTTGGCCGGGCTTTTTCACCACCACCACGATGGGCCTTTCGTCCCATTTGGGGTGCGCAACTCCCACACAGGCGGCCATCAACACCGCCGGATGGGCCATGGCAATGTTCTCCACCTCAATAGAACTGATCCACTCCCCACCCGACTTGATCACATCTTTGCTGCGGTCGGTGATCTGCATATAACCGTCTGGGTCTATGGTGGCCACATCACCTGTGGGAAACCACCCGTCAACCAAGGGCTCGGGCTTGTCACTCCGGTAGTAGTCGCGCACCACCCAAGGGCCACGCACCAGCAAATCGCCCGAGGTTTTGCCGTCCCAGGGCAGCTCCTGTCCGCGCGGGTCCACAATCTTCATGTCCACGCCAAAAATGGCCCGCCCCTGTTTGAGGCGTACCGTCATTTGCTCGGTTTCAGGCAAATTCAAGTGCTTGTTTTTGAGGCTGCACAAAGTGCCCAGAGGGCTCATTTCTGTCATGCCCCATGCATGCAAAACCTCAACGCCGTACACTTTTCGAAACGCATCGATCATGGCGGGCGGGCAGGCAGAGCCACCGATCACGGTGCGCTTCAGGCCGGGCAGCTGCAACCCGTTCTGCCCAAGATGGGTCAACAACATTTGCCACACCGTGGGCACGCCCGCAGCAAAGGTGACTTGTTCAGAATCCAGCAACTCGTAAATGGACTTGCCATCAAGAGCAGCCCCCGGAAACACCAGCTTGCACCCAACCGCACACGCCGCATAAGGAATCCCCCAAGCGTTGACGTGGAACATCGGCACCACCGGCAGCACGCTGTCTTGGGCACTCAAGCACATCACGTCTGGCAGTGCTGACGCGTACGCATGCAAGATGGTGGATTTGTGAGAGTACAGCGCGGCCTTGGGGTGGCCCGTGGTGCCGCTGGTGTAGCACATGCTGCTGGCGGTGTTTTCATCCAACTCGGGCCAAACATATTCGGTGGGCTGCCCCGCAATCAAAGCCTCGTAACTCACCAAATTGGGCACCGCCTGGTGATCAACCAACTCCCGCAGCTTGTTATCGTCACACAAGGCTACCCACGTTTTCACTCGGGGGCAATGTGCTTGAATGCCCTTCACAATCGGCCAAAAAGTGATGTCGAAAAACAGGGCTTGGTCTTCAGCGTGGTTCACGATCCAGGCCACTTGCTCGGGAATCAACCGCGGGTTGATGGTGTGCAGCACCCGCCCAGAGCCGCTGACCCCAAAATACATTTCAAAGTGGCGATAGCCGTTCCAGGCCAAAGAAGCCACCCTACCACTGGGCTCTATGCCCAAACTGTCGAGGGCGTGTGCCAGCTGGCGAGCCCGCTTTGCAGCCGCTGAGTAGGTGGTTCTGTGTATGTCGCCTTCCACCCTTCTGGACACAATTTCCACATCGCCATGGTGGCGCGCAGCGTGCTCAATCAAAGATGAAATCAGCAACGGTTGGTTTTGCATCAGGCCCAGCATGTAAGGTCTCCGAAGGTGGTGGTTCTGGGTGCAGATCATGCCGCAAGCCCACACCGCTGGCCATGGGGATAGCCCGACAAACCCCGTATCGTCGTCCAGTCTGTGACAATCGGGCATGGCCTTTATTGATGACTTGAGCCCGGCCCTGAACAGCTTGGGCCCGGCGTTTTACAGCGTGCAGGCACCCACCCCCTTGCCCGCGCCCTATTGGGTGGGCCGCAGCCGCGGCATGGCCCGCGAACTGGGCTTGGACGAAGCCTGGATGGAATCCGACGAAGCCCTGCACTTTTTTACCGGCAACACTGCGCCACCGCACAAGCAAACGCTGGCCAGTGTTTACAGCGGGCACCAATTTGGGCAATGGGCCGGGCAGTTGGGTGATGGACGGGCCCTGCATTTGGGAGAGCACCGAACCCACGAGGGTCGAAGGTGGGAGATTCAACTCAAGGGCGCAGGCCTCACCCCCTACAGCCGCATGGGCGACGGCCGAGCCGTGTTGCGAAGCTCGATTCGAGAATTCCTGTGCAGCGAAGCCATGCACGCCCTGGGCATTCCCACCACGCGAGCACTCTGTGTAACAGGGTCCAACGCCCCGGTCAGACGCGAAACCCTGGAAACCGCTGCCGTGGTCACGCGCACCGCTCCAAGCTTCATCAGATTTGGGCACTTCGAACACTTTTCATACGGTGGCCAGCACGCAGAATTGCAACGGCTGGCCGACGTTGTGATCGACAACTTCTACCCCAGTTGCCGCGACAGCACTCACCCGTACGCGGACTTGCTCGCTCAAGTCACGCAGCGCACTGCCACCTTGCTGGCCCAGTGGCAAGCGGTGGGGTTTTGCCATGGTGTTATGAACACCGACAACATGAGCATTCTGGGCCTGACACTGGACTACGGGCCGTTCCAGTTCATGGACGCATTCGATCCCAACCACATTTGCAACCACACTGATCGGGGCGGCCGCTACGCCTACGCCCGCCAGCCCAACGTGGCGTACTGGAACCTGTTTTGCTTGGGCCAGGCCCTGTTGCCCCTGCTGGCCGACACCGATCTGGCGCTGCAGGCGCTCGAGCCCTACAAAAACATCTTCGCTGAGGCCCTGCAAAACCGCATGGGCGCAAAAATTGGGCTGCACCACACGCAAACCGGCGACGAGGCGCTGACCGACCCATTGATGCAGCTGCTGGCCCAGCAACGCGTTGACTTCACCCGTTTCTTTCGCTGTCTGGCCCTCTGGCAAGCAGAGCAAGAGGCCGGCCCAAACCCGTCAAGCCTGCACCCACCCAACGACACCTGGTCAGCGTTGGCGGCGTTGTTCTCAGAACCCCAAGCACTGCAACCCTGGTTGGCCCTGTGGCAAGCCCGCCTGCAGCAGCAAGCCCCAAAAAGGGCCAGTCCACTGATGTTGTCCAGCAACCCCCACCTGGTGCTGCGCAACCACCTGGGTGAAATCGCGATTGATCAAGCCAAACAAGGCCACTTTGGCTACCTGGAACGGCTGCAAAACGCCCTGGAACACCCCTACACCGCCCTGCCCGGCAACGACGATTTTGCTGAACTCCCACCCGCCTGGGCCTCTCAAATCGAAATCAGTTGTTCGTCTTGAACCCTGCCATGAATTTTCCCATCCAAAAAACCGATGCCGAATGGCAAGCCGCCTTGGCCGCCAAAAATGCCGAACCCCTGGCCTACCAGGTCACGCGGCGCGCCCACACCGAACGCCCCTTCACCGGCAAATTCGAACAGATGTGGGCATCAGGCCAATACCGTTGCGTTTGCTGCGACCACCCCTTGTTTGCATCAGACACCAAATTCGATGCCGGCTGCGGTTGGCCCAGCTTCAGCGAGGCATTGCCCGACGCCATAGCCGAGAAATCCGATCAAAGCCACGGCATGTTGCGGTTAGAGACCCTGTGCAGCCAGTGCGGCGCCCATTTGGGCCATGTGTTTGAAGACGGCCCGGCCCCCACCGGACTGCGCTACTGCATGAACTCGGCTGCGCTGAGCTTTTCCCCCAATGCCGGATAATCCACGCCCATGCGCTTTTTGCTTGATTTTTTCCCGATTGCCCTGTTTGTAGGCGTCTACAAGTACCACGACATCTACACCGCAACCGCCGTGTTGATGGCTGCCACTGTGTTGCAGTCTGCTGTGATTTATGGCATCGACAAACGCCTGCAAACCATGCAAAAGGTCACGCTTGCGCTGGTGTTGGTGTTTGGCGTGTTGACTCTGGTGCTGCAAGACGAGCGTTTCATCAAGTGGAAACCCACGGTGCTGTACAGCAGCATGGCCGTGGTGTTGGCCGCCGCCATGTGGTTGTGGAAAAAGAACTTCCTGCAAATAATGCTCGGCGGCCAATTGAATTTGCCCAAACCCGTGTGGTCCAGGCTCACCGTTGCATGGGTGTGTTACTTCTTTTTCATGGCAGGCATTAACGGCTATGTGGCTGCCTACTACTCCACCGAAGACTGGGTCAATTTCAAACTCTGGGGCTATATCTTCCCGGTGGTGTTTATCGT
>JBDKEX010000015.1:0-3689 GCA_039798985.1 Pseudomonadota bacterium
CAAAAAATCGGTTCGCCAAAAGCTCAACGTCATTGCCAGCGAGTTCAAAGGACGCAATGTTTTGTTGGTTGACGATTCCATAGTGCGCGGCACCACGTCGAAAGAAATCGTGCAAATGGCCCGCGACGCCGGTGCCAGCAAGGTGTACATGGCCAGCGCCGCGCCACCGGTGCGTTACCCCAACGTGTACGGTATCGACATGCCGACCAAAGACGAATTGGTCGCGCACAACCGCAACAACGAAGAAATCCGCCAAATCATCGGCTGCGACGCCTTGATTTACCAAGATGTTGACGCCATGAAAAAGGCGGTAGGGGCGCTGAACCCCCGGCTCAATGGCTTTGAGGCGTCGTGTTTTGATGGTGTTTACATCACAGGCGATGTCACCTCAGACGACATAGTCCGCCTGAATGAAAAACGTGTGGGCACAGAGGAGGGCGACACCGATACCTCGCGTTTGGCACTGCCCAACCGTTCGCAGGAGGGTTGAACCGTGGTCCATGCAAAATGGGATGCTTTGCACCGCGAAACCCAGGCGGTGCGGGTGGCAGTTGCCCGCAGCCAGTACGGAGAAAATTCCGAAGCCTTGTACCTGACCAGTGGGTATGTTCAACCCAGCGCCGACGTTTCTGCCCGCCGCTTTGCAGGCGAAATAGACGGTTACACCTATGGCCGGTCGAGCAACCCCACGGTCACCAGTTTTGAACAACGTCTGGCGGCGCTCGAGGGCACAGAAGCCTGCATGGCCACGGCTTCAGGCATGGCGGCCACCATGCTCATGTGTTTTAGCCTGCTCAAAGCGGGTGATCACGTGATCATTTCGCAGTCGATGTTTGGTTCAACCCTGAAGCTTATAGGGTCCGAATTCGCGCGCTTTGGCGTGGAAACCACGGTCGTGCCCCAAACCGATTTGCTTGCCTGGAAAGCAGCCGTTCGCCCCAGCACCCGCTTGTTGTTTGCCGAAACGCCTACCAACCCCTTGGGCGAGGTGTGTGACATTGCCGCTTTGGCTGATTTGGCCCACAACGCGGGCGCTTGGCTGGCAGTGGACAACTGCTTTGCAACGCCTGCTTTGCAGCGCCCCGTTGAGTTGGGTGCAGACATCGTGATGCACTCCGGTACCAAGTACCTCGACGGGCAGGGGCGGGTCATGGCCGGGGCCCTGTGTGCCAGTGAAAAGTTGGTGACCGAGAAATTCCTGCCGGTTCAGAAAAACTCAGGCATGGTGCTCTCGCCCTTCAATGCGTGGGTGGTGCTCAAAGGGTTGGAAACGCTGGATTTGCGTATGAAAGCCCAAAGCGCCCTGACCTTGGAATTGGCTCAGTGGTTGCAAACCTGTCCCGCCGTGGCGCGCGTGTACTACCCCGGTTTGGCCAGCCACCCACAACATGCGTTGGCCATGCAGCAAATGAACGGTCTGGGTGGCGCAGTGTTGTCATTCGACGTCAAAGCAAACAACCCTGAGCAAGCCCGTGCCCGAGCTTTTCATGTGCTGGATTCGCTGCAAGTGTTGTCACTTTGCACCAACCTGGGTGACACCAAAACCCTGTGCGCGCACCCTGCCAGCACCTCGCACGGCAAACTGTCAGAAGCGCAGCGCCAGGCCGCAGGCATTGGGCAAGGCCTGATTCGGGTGGCTGTGGGGCTCGAGCACCCGCTGGACGTGCAAGCTGATCTGGCGCGCGGCCTCAATACCCTGGATTCCCTATGACACAACGCGTTCGTACCCGCTTCGCTCCTTCGCCCACGGGTTTTATTCACCTGGGCAACATCCGATCCGCTTTGTACCCCTGGGCTTTTGCCCGGGCCAGCGGCGGCGACTTTATATTGCGCATTGAAGACACAGACCAAGAGCGATCCACCCAGGCCGCCGTAGATGTGATTGTGGAAGGCATGGCGTGGTTGGGCTTGGACCACGACGAAGGTCCGTTTTACCAAATGCAGCGCGTGGACCGCTACAAAGAGGTGCTGCAACAGTTGATGGCTGCCGGGCATGTTTACCCCTGCTACATGGCCATGGAGGAACTGGACGCGCTGCGGGAGCGCCAAATGGCAGCCAAGCAAAAACCCCGATACGACGGCACCTGGCGCCCAGAGCCAGGCAAGGTGTTGCCTGCGGTGCCCGAGGGCGTGCAACCGGTGCTGCGCTTCAAGAACCCGCAGGGTGGGGTGGTGGCCTGGGACGACAAAGTCAAGGGACGAATCGAGATCAGCAACGACGAATTGGACGACTTGGTGATTGCCCGCCCCGCGCAGCCTGGCGAGGCGGTGGGCACCCCCACCTACAACTTTTGCGTGGTGGTGGACGACATTGACATGGCGATTACCCATGTGATCCGAGGTGACGATCACGTTAACAACACGCCACGCCAGATCAATATTTTCAAAGCCCTGGGCAAAGAGCCCCCGGTGTATGCGCACCTTCCCACCGTGCTCAATGAGCAAGGCGAGAAAATGAGCAAACGCAACGGCGCCAAAGCTGTGACGCAGTACCGCGAAGAAGGTTACTTACCCGACGCCATGGTCAACTACCTGGCCCGGTTGGGTTGGAGCCACGGCGACGACGAAATTTTCAGCCGCGAACAATTTTTGCAGTGGTTTGACCTTGATCACCTGGGGCGCAGCGCGGCTCAGTTCGATGAAGCCAAGCTCAAGTGGGTCAATGCCCAGCACCTCAAAGCCATGGGGGACGATGCTCTGGCATCCATCGTGGAGCGTCATTTGGTCAAGCAGGGTTTGCAGGCCGATGCCCGTTTGCCGGCCATTTGTGGCTTGTTCAAAGACCGCTGTGACACCACCTTGGCTCTGGCCCACTGGGCCTCGGCTTTCTACCAGGAAGTTCATCCCGCGCCGGCCGACCTGTCCCAACACCTGACCGATGCGGTCAAGCCTGCAATTGCCACCTTGGCGGAGCAACTGGCCAGCATAAGCTGGGACAAGGCGGCCATCTCTGGTGCCATCAAAGCCACCTTGACAGCCCACGGCCTGAAAATGCCTCAATTGGCCATGCCGGTGCGTGTGTTGGTCATGGGAACTCCGCAAACGCCGTCACTGGACGCAGTGCTGGAGTTGCAGTCCCGCGAAAAAGTTTTGGCCTGTTTGTCTCAGGCTTGAAAATGTGTCTATAATTCAAGTCTTGCTAACGTGCACGGCGTATCAAAATGTTGTGTGCGGTTGATGCGACCATGGGGGTATAGCTCAGCTGGGAGAGCGCTTGCATGGCATGCAAGAGGTCAGCGGTTCGATCCCGCTTACCTCCACCAAATGGTTACATCAACACAGCGTCTAGGTTTTGACCCTATCGTCTAGAGGCCTAGGACATCACCCTTTCACGGTGAGTACCGGGGTTCGAATCCCCGTAGGGTCGCCAAGTTTGTAGCGCTTGGCGGGTTGGTCACAAGCCAATTTGCAAAAGCTATCTACCAGGAGTGGTAGTTCAGTTGGTTAGAATACCGGCCTGTCACGCCGGGGGTCGCGGGTTCGAGCCCCGTCCACTCCGCCATTTTTTGACCCTATCGTCTAGAGGCCTAGGACATCACCCTTTCACGGTGAGTACCGGGGTTCGAATCCCCGTAGGGTCGCCAGCTACCAGGAGTGGTAGTTCAGTTGGTTAGAATACCGGCCTGTCACGCCGGGGGTCGCGGGTTCGAGCCCCGTCCACTCCGCCAGCATTAAAAACCCGTTGATTT
>JBDKEX010000016.1:0-8385 GCA_039798985.1 Pseudomonadota bacterium
GCTATGGCAAAACTGCTCACCGTTGCCAAACAGTACGGCATGGAAGTGCGAAGCACCGGGGGCAGTCATCACGTTTTCTCACACCCTTCGGTCAAAGACCCACTGTCTGTTCCGGCCCACCGGCCTATCAAGGCCATTTACATCAAGCGCCTCGTTGCGCTCATCGATCAGATTCAGGAGTAAACCATGTCCGTCAAGACCATTGCAAAAGTAAAGCCCGCCTTCCCGTTCGAAGCCTACAGCCATGTTGTCAGCCCCATTGATGCCGCAGACGGCGGCGGCTTCATGTTCACCATGCCCGACATTCCAGGGGTGATGGCAGACGGCTCGACTGAACTGGAAGCCATTGAGGACGGCCGAGAGGCCTTCATTGCCACGGTCAGCGCCATGATGGACATGGGGCAGGAGGTGCCAGCTCCCGCCTTCAATGCCCATGACTTTACCCCGGCATCTGCATCTGGAAAGGTTTTGGCGCGGCTTCCACGCTCCATGCACCTGCAACTGACTGCCCGGGCGAAGACTGAAGGTGTGTCACTCAATTCCTTGGTGTTGGCGTTTATCGCAGAGGGATTGGGACGACGCAGTACGGCTGTTTGAAAATTCCTTCAGCAACGCAGCCTTTGCGGCTGAGCAGATGGGGGGGGCCATCTATCCGTGGCGGCTTTGGCAAATGGAGTCATCGACCCTGCAATGGGGGCACCAAAAGAACATCTATCCCTGGGCTATCCCCAGAAACGAATCAAGGACCCGAAGGTCCTTGATAGATAACTGTATTTCATGGGGTGGCTGATGGGACTCGAACCCACGACAACAGGAATCACAATCCTGGACTCTACCAACTGAGCTACAGCCACCGCAGCTTTCAATTATAGCCCAAAGAATTCTCGGAAATCAGCCCTTGGGGCGCGTGCTGCCCACCATTTGCATGACCGAACCGATCAGGCCACTGACCTCCGACATGTTGCCCGGCACTATCAGTGTGGTGTTGGAATCGCTGGCAATTTTGCTGTAAGCCTCGACGGCTTTTTCTGCAACTTTAAGCTGCACGGCCTCTTCACCGCCCGGGGTTCGAACAGCGGCTGCAATGCGTTCTATGGCTTGCGCTGAAGCTTCGGCCACCGCCAAAATGGCCGCTGCCTCGCCTTCGGCCTGATTGATAGCCGCTTGTTTATCGCCCTCGGACCGCGCAATGGAGGCCTCACGTTCACCGGTGGCAATGTTGATTTGCTCTTGCTTTCGGCCCTCAGAGGCGGCGATCAGCGCACGCTTTTCCCTTTCGGCGGTGATTTGCGCCTGCATGGCGTGCAATATTTCGGCCGGTGGCGTCAGGTCTTTGATCTCGTAACGCAGCACCTTTACGCCCCAGTTCAGCGCAGCTTCGTCGATCGCATTGACCACTTGGGCGTTGATGATGTCGCGCTCTTCAAAGGTTTTGTCGAGCTCCAGCCGGCCTATCACGCTGCGCAAGGTGGTTTGGGCCAGTTGCGTCACCGCCATGATGTAGTTCGAAGAACCGTAGCTTGCCCGCATGGGGTCGGTCACTTGAAAGTACAAAATGCCGTCAACCTGAAGCTGGGTGTTGTCTTTGGTAATGCACACTTGGCTGGGCACATCAAGCGGAATTTCCTTGAGGCTGTGCTTGTAAGCCACGCGGTCTACAAAGGGCACCAAAAAGTTGAGGCCGGGGGTCAATGTGCCTGCATAGCGGCCCAAACGCTCCCTTACCCAAGCGTTTTGCTGGGGCACCACCTTGACCGAGCGCGCAACAAAGATGGCTGCAACAATGAGAATAACAACAGCAAATTCCATGATGGTGTGTGTTTGAATGGGTTTTTAAGTGGGGCAGAGCATCAAACGGGGCGAACCACCAATTGGCTGCCGCGTACTGCAACAATGTGGAATTTGCCAGGTTGCAATTCTGATGGGGAGGTTTCGTCGGCAACCGCCGTCCAAAGCGCTCCCCGGTATTTGACTTGCGCACTGCCGTCAGGCAACCATTGCTGGATTTGAACAGTGCCGCCTATGTCCATGTTCATGTCTTGATTGGCTGCGGAAGGCAAGGCGGAGGGCTTGGGGCGTATTTTTTGCAACACGACCACCGCCGTGCCGCCGCCCACAGCCGCAACAAGCAATTGCCCAGCCAAGTCAAGCCCCAGATGGCTGGCCACAGCCCCGGCAGCAGACCCGAGCGCCAACATCAACAGATACAAGGTGCCCGTGACCAATTCCACCCCGACCAAGGCAGCTGTTAACACCCACCACACTGTGGCATCTGACATTCTTTTACCTGTTTGAAACTGATTTGCAAGATCAAGCCATTTTGATCCAAAACCGGAGCAGCTGACACATTATTTACTTACACTTGCGCCACTTGGGCTTGCTCTGCACACGACATCATGAAATTTCGTTTTCCCATCGTCATCATCGACGAAGATTTTCGCTCTGAAAACACCTCGGGTCTGGGCATCCGTGCCCTTGCTCAAGCCATCGAAACCGAAGGGTTTGAGGTGCTGGGCGTGACCAGCTATGGCGATTTGAGCCAGTTCGCCCAACAGCAAAGCCGTGCCAGTGCGTTCATTTTGTCGATCGACGACGAGGAATTCACGCCCGGCCCCGATTTGGACCCGGCCGTGCTCAATTTGCGCAGCTTTATTGAAGAAGTGCGTCGCAAAAATGCCGAGGTGCCTATTTATGTGTACGGCGAAACCAAAACCAGCCGCCACCTGCCAAACGACATCCTGCGCGAATTGCACGGCTTTATCCACATGTTTGAGGACACGCCCGAGTTTGTGGCGCGCCACATCATTCGCGAAGCCAAGAGCTACCTGGAAGGCATACAGCCGCCTTTTTTCAAAGCGCTGCTCGACTACGCCGAAGACGGCTCCTACAGCTGGCATTGCCCGGGCCATTCGGGTGGAGTGGCCTTTTTGAAAACGCCGGTGGGGCAAATGTTCCACCAGTTTTTTGGCGAAAACATGCTGCGCGCCGACGTGTGCAACGCGGTGGAAGAACTGGGCCAGTTGCTGGACCACAACGGCGCGATTGGCGAAAGCGAACGAAATGCCGCGCGCATATTCAACGCAGACCATTGCTTCTTCGTGACCAATGGCACCAGCACCAGCAACAAAATGGTCTGGCACCACACGGTGGCACCCGGCGACGTGGTGATCGTGGACCGCAACTGCCACAAATCCAACCTGCACGCCATCATCATGACGGGTGCCATTCCGGTGTTTTTAAAGCCCACCCGCAACCACTGGGGCATCATCGGGCCGATTCCGCAAAGCGAATTTGAGCCTGAGGCCATCCAGGCCAAAATTGCGGCCAACCCGCTGCTGAAGGGCGTGGATGCCAAGGCGGTCAAGCCCCGGATTTTGACCCTGACCCAGTCCACCTACGATGGGGTGCTGTACAACACCGAAACCATCAAGAATTTGCTCGATGGTTATGTGGACAACCTGCATTTCGACGAAGCTTGGTTGCCGCACGCGGCTTTCCACCCGTTTTACGGGCCGTTCCACGCCATGGGCCGCAAACGCGAACGGCCCAAGCACTCGGTGGTGTACTCTACCCAATCCATCCACAAGTTGTTGGCCGGCATCAGCCAAGCCAGTCATGTGCTGGTGCAAGATTCGCAAACCACCAAGTTGGACCGCCACCTGTTCAACGAAGCCTATTTGATGCACACCAGCACCAGCCCGCAGTACAGCATCATTGCCAGCTGCGACGTGGCCGCCGCCATGATGGAGCCGCCCGGAGGCACCGCGCTGGTGGAGGAAAGCATTGCCGAAGCGCTGGACTTTCGGCGCTCCATGCGCAAGGTGGAAGCCGAATTTGGTGACCAAGACTGGTGGTTCAAGGTCTGGGGCCCCGAGGAGCTGGCCGAGGAGGGCGTGGGCGAAGCCAAAGACTGGGTGCTCAAGCGCACCGATTCAGAAGGCGTGCAACCGGTGGACGGCGAAGAGGCTTGGCACGGCTTTGGAGACATGGCGCCCGGCTTCAATATGCTGGACCCGATCAAGGCCACCATTGTGACGCCCGGCCTGAACATGAACGGAGACTTCGCTGCTTCAGGCATCCCCGCCAGCATCGTGACCAAGTTTTTGGCCGAGCACGGGGTGGTGGTTGAAAAAACCGGCCTCTACAGCTTTTTCATCATGTTCACCATTGGCATCACCAAAGGCCGCTGGAACACCCTGGTAACCGCTTTGCAGCAGTTCAAAGACGACTACGACAAGAACCAGCCCATGTGGCGCATATTGCCGGAGTTCTGCCAGAAGCACAGGCGCTACGAAAAAATGGGCTTGCGCGACCTGTGCCAGTTTGTGCACGCCATGTACGCCAAGTACGACATAGCCCGTTTGACCACTGACATGTACCTGAGCGATTTGACGCCGGCCATGAAACCGACCGATGCCTACGCCCAGATCGCCCACCGAAACACCGAACGCGTACCTGTGGACGAGCTGGAGGGCCGCGTCACCACCGCGTTGATCACCCCTTACCCGCCGGGCATTCCCCTGTTGATTCCGGGAGAGGTGTTCAACAAAAAAATTGTGGATTACCTCAAGTTTTCGCGCGAGTTCAACCAACATTGCCCTGGTTTCGAGACCGACATCCACGGTTTGGTGGTGGAGGAGGGCTACGATGGCCACAAGCGCTACTTTGCAGATTGCGTAAAACTCGGTTGAGTTCAAACATCATTTTGCGAACAGCGGCCCTGCCGACCATTTTTTATGAAGCACCAGGATTTTCGATTTTTCCACCGCCTGAGAGTTCGCTGGGCCGAAGTGGACATGCAAAAAATCGTGTTCAATGCACATTACCTGATGTATTTCGATGTGGCGATCACGGAGTATTGGCGGGCCCTGGCGTTGCCCTACGACGAAGCCATGCACCAACTGGGTGGTGAGCTGTATGTGAAAAAGGCGTCTATTGAGTTCAATGCTTCGGCGCGCATGGACGACTTTTTGGATGTTGCCTTGTGTTGCACCCGAATCGGCAACTCGTCCATGACCATGACGGGGGCGATTTTTCGCGGCCAGGAGCATTTGATTTCGTCTGAGTTGATCTACGTGTTTGCCGACCCGGTCAGTCAGACCTCCAAGCCCATTCCGGCGGGTCTGCGTTCAGCGCTTGAAGCCTATGAAGACGGGCAGGAAATGACCGGCCTTGCTGTGGGCTCATGGGCAGAATTGGGTTCGGAAGCATCGGCTGTGAGAACGGCGGTTTTTGTCGACGAGCAACGCATTCCCAAGGAGTTGGAGTGGGATGAAGCAGACCACTCAGCGGTACATGCCTTGGCCCGAAACCGTTTGGGCCAAGCGGTAGCCACTGGGCGCTTGCTGCCGGCTCACAACGGCGTGGCCAAAATTGGGCGCATGGCGGTTCACCGGGTGCTGCGAGGCACAGGCGTGGGCAAACAGGTGCTGCTGGGCCTGATGCAAGCAGCCCGCGAGCGCGGAGATCAGGCGATTCGCTTGAGCGCCCAATGCAGCGCAGAGGGTTTTTACCGCCGTCTGGGGTACACCGTCGTAAGCGAGGTCTACGAGGACGCCGGGATTCCCCACGTGGATATGGAAATTTGTTTGTAATGTTCGGTTTCCAGGGGTCCGTGGGTTGCGCCGCCAGCATCGCCAGTTCGGATTGAAGTGCTTTTGAGGTCGGGCGGGTGCGTCCACTCTCGCATTTGGGCACCGTGGGCGTTGGCCCATACCAGCAAGCTGCTGCGGGTTCCGTAGTGCCGGTCAGGCAGTTGCACGAATGGGCTGGAGAGCCCGCGCTCCAGGTCAAGCGGCACGCCAGTGTGGGGCAGCTGATCGTCTGGTGCAGATTGCTTGTTCATCAATTCGCTGAAAAGCACGCTCTGCTGTTTCTCCAAGTCGTTGGGACAGGAGGCCACAGCCTGGGTCAGGGCGCGCTGTAAACGCTGGCTTTTGGGCCATGGGCTGTTCAAGCTGGCGTTGGACAAGGTGTAGGTGCCAGGCAAAAGCTCGCGGCCCCACCACCCCTGAGGCAACTGCAGCCGCTGGGTGTTGCGCTGGTACAGATCGTCAGCAGGGGGCTTGTTGCTCAACCACACCCAAGGGGTTTTGGAAGCCATGTCGCCCAGCACCACATTGAAGCCGCCATAAGCGTCAGGTGTGGTGCACTCCAAAAACTCGGTGGTGTCCTTGGTTTGGCCAGTCAGCCATCGGGTGGTCAGTTCGCCTCGGCTTCGAGGGGCGTCTTCGGCCTTGCCGGCGCGCACATTGGTCAACATGGCCACACGGCCCACCGCCGAAACCCCCAACCAAGTACCGCCGGCAAGGCCATCCCGCCCGCTGTAAATAACCGGCCCGCGCGGGCCTGTCCAGGCTTGCAAGGGCAGGGTGGGCCGGCTCCAAAATTCGTCGCGATTGGAGGCCACTGTCAGGCTGGGCAGCGGCTCGGCCCCCAACAAAAACGCTATCAAACACATGGCCGCGCCGGTTTCAAATGTCTGCCAGCAACTCGTAGGGCAGGGGCTTGAAGGTCAAGGCGCTGCCACTGGAGCTGCCCACTGTGATGGGTTGTTCATCTACCGCGCTGTTTTGCACCGACACCAGAGCATCGAAACCGCTGTGTGGGTGAGGCGCTACCGCCACCACTGTGCCGCAAGGTTGCTCGGCATCGCTGGGGTGGAACAGCTCCTGCCCCGGTTGCAGGGGCTGTTCGCTGTGCGTCAAGTAGGCACGCCGCTTCAAAATGCCGCGGTATTGGCTGCGCGCTACAACTTCCTGGCCGGGGTAACACCCCTTTTTGAAATTGACCCCGCCCACCGATTCGTAGTTCAACATCTGCGGCACAAAAGCATCCACCACAGGTGCGGTGACCAGAACCACGCCGCTGTTGACATCCAACCACTGCCACAAAGCAATGGGCAGATTTGCCTCCAAAGCTGCCTCCTTGGGACCGCAAGCATAGGCCCGCAAAACACCCATGGCGTCGGGCAAACGCACCATGTCGGTGTCTCCGTCCGACACCTTTGCCCAGGTTTTTCCGGCCCGCAAAGCTTCTGGCACGGCCTTTCCGGTGAGCCCCCAAACCGCCAGTGTGTCGCTCGCGTCGCTCAGCTTGGCTTTTGCGCGCAACACAAACATGCTCAAGCGTTTCAGCGTGGCGGGCAATACATCTTTGGGGCAAATCAGGCAAATCTCTTGGTGGTTGCGTTTAAAACCCACAAAGCTGGCCTGCATGCGGCCTTTGGCCGAGCAAAATGCAGCCAATCGCGCCTCAGACAAGCCAAGCAACGCAAAATCTTGGGTCAACTGCCCTTGCAAAAACGCGGCGGCGTCCTCGCCTTGCACACGTATCACCCCCAGGTGCGAAAGTGCTGTTATGCCGTTCAGGGCAGCTGTATCAACTTCGGCAAGGGGTGGCGTTTGGGGGGCGGTCATGGTCATGCTTCACTTATGATGTGCAGCCCCGATTGTCTCAAAGGCGCAAGACCGTGTTTCGTGTATTGAAATGGCTGCTGTTGGTTGCGTTGATCGCTGCCGTGTTGCTGGTCGCAGCAGCTTATTTGTGGGTCAGCAGGCCCTTGCCATTGCGGGCTACTTCGGTTGAAAACGGCGTGGCCGTAACAGACGTGGCTGTGCCACCCGGCGCCTCAGCCACCGCGGTGGCCCGGGCACTGGTAAACGCTGGCGTGGAAGTGCCTGCCTGGCAACTGATGATTGGGTTCCGACTGTCGGGTCAAGGGCGCGAAATCAAGGCGGGCAGCTATGAAATTGTGCAAGGCACCACACCCCAACGCTTGCTTCAACAACTGGTGCGCGGTGAGCAGGCCTTGCGGCGGTTGACCTTGGTCGAAGGCTGGAATTACCGTCAAGTGCTGGCAACACTGCAGCAAGCCGATCACTTGCTGTATGACTTGCCGAACGATGCAGCCCAAAACCCCGCCGGCCTGATGAAAGCCTTGAACCTGACTGCAACACATCCCGAGGGTCGGTTTTTTCCAGACACCTACACCTACCCCAAAAACAGCACCGCGAGCAATTTGCTCAAACAAGCAGCAAAGGCCATGGAGCAGGCGCTGGAAACCGCATGGGCGCAGCGCCACCCAGACCTCCCGCTCAAAACGCCTCAAGAAG
Source organism: Pseudomonadota bacterium (assembly GCA_039798985.1). GTDB lineage: Bacteria > Pseudomonadota > Gammaproteobacteria > Burkholderiales > Burkholderiaceae_C > JBDKEX01. Next base: position 8,115 of record JBDKEX010000016.1, read on the forward strand.
CTTTGATTTTGGCCAGCGTGGTAGAAAAAGAAACCGGTTCCGCTGCCGACCGAGGCCAGATTGCAGGCGTATTTGCCAACCGATTGCGCACAGGGATGCGCTTGCAAACCGACCCCACGGTGATATACGGGTTGGGCGCCGGGTTCGATGGCAACTTGCGCAAACGCGACTTGCAAACCGACACGCCCTACAACACCTACACCCGCTCCGGTTTGCCACCCACCCCAATTGCCATGCCTGGCCGGGCGGCTCTGCAGGCTGCCACCCAGCC
>JBDKEX010000017.1:0-2907 GCA_039798985.1 Pseudomonadota bacterium
TTGGCCCAGGCTTTTTCAACGCCGTGTTTGAGCCCCACCAGCCGGTTGTACAAACTGACGATGTAAAGCCCAGAGATCAGCAAGCCGCCAGTGAAGACCCAACCCGAAACGCCCATGAAACGACTCCTGTTGCCGACCAAAGCAGTTTATCAGCCCGTGGTTTCGCTGGGCTGTGACTACAATGTGCACAGGCGCGAGGGTCGGGACCTTGCTTGGGCTCCAGCGCGCGATTTTCGGTACCCTTCCATATACTTTTTTGGAGAGTTGAGCATCATGCAAAAGCACGTTTTGATGTTGGCCATTGCAGCGGCAGCGTTGGTGGCTTGCGGCAAAAAAGAAGAACCCGTGGCCGCAGCTCCTGCGCCCGCTCCTGCCCCGGCAGCGCCCGCTGAGGAAAAAGTCCTCAACATCTACAACTGGCCCGACTACATCCCTGAAGGCATGGTGGCCGCGTTCGAAAAAGAATCCGGTATCAAGGTCAATTACGACACCTTTGAAACCAACGAAGCTTTGCACGCCAAACTGGTGGCGGGCAACACGGGTTATGACATCGTGGTGCCGGGCACCGTGTTTGCCAAGCCGCAAATCGAAGGCGGCTTGCTGCAGCCGTTGGACAAAGCCAAGCTGACCAACCTGAAAAACCTGGACCCCGCCGTGATGTCGGTGCTGACCAAGGCCGACCCAGACAACAAGCACCTGGTGCCCTGGGCCTGGAGCTTCACCACCGTGGGCATCAACAAAACCAAGGTCGAAAAAGCCTTGGGCAAAACCCCCATGCCTGAAAACGCCTGGGACTTGGTGTTCAACCCCGAGTACACGAAAAAGGTCAAGTCCTGTGGCATTGCTTACCTCGACTCCCCGACCGAAATCATCCCGGTGGCCCTGCACTACATTGGCAAAGACGCGTACAGCAACAACGCCGATGACTACAAGGAAGCCACCGCCATGCTGGCCAAGGTGCGCAAAGATGTTCGCCTGTTCAGCTCGACCATGATCGACGACGTGGCGGGTGGCAAGGCTTGTGTGGCCATTGGCTGGGCCGGTGACATCAACATTGCGGCGGGCCGTGCGGCCGAGAACAAGTCCAAAGACGTGATTCAGGCCCTGTTGCCGTCCACCGGCGCGCTGGCTTTCTTTGACACCATGGCCATCACCAAAGACGCCAAGCACCCGCAAAATGCCCACGCGTTCATTGACTTCTTCCTGCGCCCCGAAAACGCAGCGGCCATGGCCAATGAAATGACCTACAACAGCGGCAACCTGGCGGCCAAGGACAAAATCAACCCCGAAATTGCCAACAACCCGTCCATTTTTGTGCCGGCCGACTACATGCCCAAAATGATCCAGCCGAGCAGCTTCACCAACGAAGCCCGCGAAGCCATGGCCAACGCTTACAACGCGTTCAAGCAAGGCAAGTAAACCGGGTTCTCCCGACCCCTGGGGCTGTTTGTACGCGGGTATGAACAGCCCTTTTTCTTTGAACCCTCATCCAACACAGGGCATCGACATGGCAGCGTCCAGCGGCAAAGATGGGTATTTGGTCACCGAAAAGCTGGTCAAGCGCTTTGACGAAGCCTTGGCGGTGGATGAGGTCTCTCTCTCGATCGGCAAAGGCGAAATCTTTGCGCTGCTGGGCAGTTCGGGTTGTGGCAAATCCACCCTGCTGCGCATGCTGGCCGGTTTCGAAAAGCCCACATCGGGCCGCATCTTGCTGGGTGGGCAGGACGTGGCGGCGCTGCCCCCGTACGAGCGCCCGATCAACATGATGTTCCAGAGCTATGCGCTGTTTCCGCACCTGGACATTTGGGAGAACGTGGCTTTTGGGTTGAAGCGCGAGGGCCTGCCGCGCGACGAGATCAAACAACGCGTGGGCGAGATGCTCGACCTGGTCCAGCTTGGGGCTTTTGCCAAGCGCAAGCCGCACCAGCTCTCGGGCGGGCAGCAGCAGCGGGTGGCGTTGGCACGCAGTTTGGCCAAGCGGCCCAAGTTGTTGTTGCTGGACGAACCGCTGGGTGCACTGGACAAAAAACTGCGCGAGCAAACCCAGTTTGAACTGGTCAACATCATTGAAAAAGTGGGTGTGACCTGCGTGATGGTGACCCACGACCAGGAAGAGGCCATGACCATGGCCAACCGCATTGCGGTGATGAGCAAAGGCCGGGTGTTGCAGGTGGGCGGCCCCGAGGAGGTATATGAACACCCCACCAACCGCTTCGTGGCCGACTTTATTGGCAACGTCAACCTGTTCGATGGCAAGCTGACCACCGACGAGGCCGACCACTGCGCGGTGACCACGCCGCTGGGCGACATGCACGTGGGCCACGGTGTCAGCGGTGCGTTGAACATGCCGGTGGCGTTGGCGGTGCGCCCCGAAAAAATCGAAATCAGCAAAAACCGGCCGGCCGATGTTTCGGTCAACCTGTTCACCGGCAAGGTCAAAGAAATTGCTTACTTTGGCTCCTACAACACCTACATTGTGATGGCGTCCGACGGCGCCAAGGTCAAGATCACCGAAGCCAACACCTCGCGGCACGATTTGTCCGACATCACCTGGGAAGACAACGTGTACTTTTGGTGGCACAACAGCGCTGGCATTGTGCTGCGGGACTGAGGAGCACAGCCATGCCGAACTCGGTCACCCGCATTGGTTTCACCGGCTTGCCGGGCAAGCGCTTTGTGATTGGCGCGCCCTTTGTGTGGCTGGTGGTGTTTTTCTTTCTGCCCTTCCTCATCCTGCTCTACATCAGTTTTGTGGACATGGGCAACGACATCCACCCCTTCAAGCCGCTGTGGGACACGGTGAGCGGCACGCTCAAGCTCAAGTACGAGAACTACTGGAGCATTTTTCGCGACGGTGAAGATGGCACCCTGTTCCAGACCCTCTACATCGAGGCCTACCTGCGCTCC
>JBDKEX010000018.1:0-3494 GCA_039798985.1 Pseudomonadota bacterium
TCGGTCAAGGTCAGCAGCAGCGTGGTGCTGTCCACGGGTTCACAGGCGGCGGCTTTTACAGGCTTGGGGTCGTCATCCAAGACCACGCCCGCCAGCAGGCGCTGAATTTGATCAGCAGCAATGTCATGTTTACAGGTGACGCGGTATATTTTCGGCACGTGGTGCTTGGGCGCCGACATGCGGTGGATGAACTTTCCATCGTCTGACAACAACAGCAGGCCGGTGGTGTCTTGGTCGAGCCGCCCCACAGCCTGTACTCCGCTCGCTGCCCCCGACGGCCTGGAGCGCAAAGGCCCAGGCAACAAGGTGTAAATGCTCGGCCAGGCCCCGGGTTTTTGGGAGCATTCGTAGCCGGCTGGTTTGTTCAGGAGCACATAGGCGTATTCGTGGTACTGCCACCGCTGGCCCTGCACGTAAAACACCAAATTTTGCGGGTCCAACTCTTGTGTTGGGTCCGGGCAAACTTCTTGAGCGTCGCCCAACGACACATGGCCTTGTTGAACCAAACCAAAGCACACGCGGCGGGTGCCAAAGCCTTGGGAATACAGCATGTCTTGCAGTTGCATGGTCTTTTTCTCAATGCCCCGGCACCAGGGCAGCGGCTTTCCACGCCTTTTGGGCCGATTCGGTGTCGCCGCGTTCTTCGGCCATTTGGGCCAGACCCCTCCAGGCCGCTCGGTTCCAGTCAGGCTCAGGCAAACGCCCGGCCACCTGCTGAAAACAATGTGTGGCCTTGCCCCACAGCCGGTGTCTCAAGAACGCACAACCCGCTAGGTATTGCAAATCCAAATCGGCAGGGTGCTGTTGCTGTTGTTTTTCAATAACCGCCAACAAATCGGCTCCGCTGGAGGGCAAAGCCAAGGTCATGTTCTGGACAAAGCGTTTTCGAGTGCCTTCGGCCAAGCTGTGGTAACGAGCCCAGAGCAGCTGCGTGCATTCGCCGGTCACCGGTGACTCAACCCCCAATTGCGACAAGCGCTCCAGCACGGCCAAGGCCAGCTCTGGGTTGGCCCGTTCCTGGGTGTCCAAGCCGCGCCAGAAGTGGGTCAACTGGGACAGGTCGTGAGTAGACCGCAAATTGTCCAGGGCCAAAGCGCGCTGCAAGCTGGTCGCCACCGAGGGTGAAAACGCCCGGTGCTTTGCCAGCAAGCGAACCAGTTCCAATGCCTCTACCGGGTCGTTTTGCAGGCGGGCCAGTTTGAGTTTGAGCCGCAGCGCCTGGATGCGCCTGGATGCGCCTTGCGGCAGCTCGTTCAGGTAACGCCGGGCTTGATCGGTGTTGCGCTCCTCAATGGCCCAGCGGGTGGCGCGCAACAGGGCCCCTTCGCGGGCCTCGGGCACTTCACGGGCGGCATGGCTTTGCAAGGCGACGTCCAGCATTTGGTCGCGTTGCTCGCGGTTGCCCAAGGCTTGTGCGCTTTCGGCACCCAGCAGGTGCGCCAACACCTTGGCCTGGTCCCAGCGACCAAATTGTTCCCGCGGCAAATGCCCCAACAACTCTATGGCGTGCTGGGCCGAGGCTTGCGCCCGCACGAACCTACCCGCCAGTTGGAATGTCAAGGCATCCATCAACGCGCTGTTGATGGCGCGCTCTTGCTGGTGCTGGCGCCAGCGCTGCGCCTTTTGCGGCAAGGAGGTAAGCAACCCAACGCCACGCAAAGCCAAGTGGACCAACACAAACAAACCCACCAACACCAGCAGGGTCAGGTTGAACGACACATCCACCCGGTGCGGAAACCAGAACACCGACACCATGGCGTGGTTCTGTCCCATCAGCAAGGCCAGTGCCACCGCCACCGCAGCCAGCCCCAGAAACCAGAAAACGCCTTTCATCTGCAACCTTTTACCTGCCGCTGGCAGCAGCGGCCAATGCGGCCAAGGACTCGTCGGGCCGCGGCAGCACCAAGTCACGCATATCGCTCTGCAAGCGGGTCAGGGCTTCGAGCAACTGCTGGGTGGCAGGGGCGGTGTTGTCACAGTAGCGCTGCACCAAGCCCGATACCAGCAGGGTGTCAGAGCGCGAGGTTTCCATTTGGCGGCTCAACAACGCCATCCGGGCATTCAACAAGGTCAGCTTGAGGTTTTCGCGGAAAAAATACGCCTGGTCGGGAGCCACCAAAGCGGCCTCTGGGCGGTCCAAACGGCTCACGCGTACCAGTTGGCTGGCGCCGGCCAGCAAATCAGACCACCATTTCTTGCCCGTGGCCCAACCGGCATCTACCCACCCCTGCCATTGGCCTTGGTTTGCGGCAGGTTCGGCCGCAACTTTGGGTTTGGCCACTGGCTTGGGGGTGGACTTGGCCGCAGGCGCGTTGGCCAAAGGCACTTCAGCCACCTGGCGGGTCAACTCATCAAAGCGGGCGGTGAGTGCGGGTATGTCTACCAAGGCAGCGGCTTTGATGCGCTCGATGTCACGCGCAATGGCACGCTGCACCGGGTTGAGCCGCGGCTGCGAAGCTCGACCGATGCGAGCATCGGCCGCTTGCAGAGCCGAAATCAGCGGCTGAACGCTGCCTGTCAGCTGGGCCTGCTGTGTCGCCAATTGCATGGCAGATTCCAAATCCTGCACCAAGCTGTCGTCACGCGAACGGGACACGCTGAGCATCAGTTCTTCAAGCTGGCTGCGCTGCAAGCTGACTTCAGACAAACGCAACTCAGCCACGCCCAGACGGGCTTGCAGCTCTTGGGTCAGGGTTTCCGTTTGGGTTGACAAAGCGCGGGCTGCCTGCACTTGCTGCCCCACGTCGGCGCTTTGCCGAGCCAACTCTTGTTGGGCACGGCTGAGCTTTTGCCACACCATTGCACTGGCGGCCAAAGCCAGGCAAGCCACCACCAGGGCCACCCACACCACGGGCGACAAAGGCGCACCCGCACCTGCTGTTGGCGGGGCAGACTCTGCACCGTCCGGGCTGATGGGTGGGGTGGTGGAGGTTGGTTCGGTGTCGGCCATGGTCAATGCATGGATTTTAGGCTCTGCAGCACAGCCTGAATGGCTGGGTGTGATTCAACCACCCTCCCAAATCCCATTTGCTGTGCTGCTGCGGCGATTCTTGGGTGGGTTACAAGGGCGGTGGTTTGCCCCCAATCGGTGTCAGGCAGCAAGTGACGCAGGTTGCCCACCCCTTCCGAGCTGGTGAGCAACCAAACCGCATCGCGACTTGCCGCGGCTTGGGCCTGCTGGCGCTGCTGCATTGACCACACCGGCACGCGACGCTCGTACGCCGAACAAACCTCCACCTGCCCCCCTTGGGCGGCGCACTGTTGCGCCAACCAATTGCGCCCACCATCGCCACGGATCAACAGCAAGCGGTGCCCAGGCTTCACTTGGGCCGCAACCACCTGCCAAAGGGCTTCTGAATCGAATTGCTCGCTATCCAGTCGAGGGGCGTCGATTTTTGCGGCCGGAATGCCGTGCTGCAAAAGAGCCTGCGCCGTGCCCGGCCCCGGGCACCAGCAACGCGGAACGTTGGCTTCTGTTGGAAAGGGGGGGCCAT
>JBDKEX010000019.1:0-3360 GCA_039798985.1 Pseudomonadota bacterium
ACCCGATGGAATGGTCCAGCAGCCAATGGAACGTGGCCACCGGCAACCCTGTGACCAGACTCTTGCGCAAGGCCTGCACGTTGTAGCGGTAGGTCTCACGCTTCAAAACCGTGCCTTCGCCAAACCACCCGCCGGGCGCAATGCCCGTGAAAGTCATGATCGGACCTTGGCTGTCGTCGTTGCTCATTTTCAGCAAACCGTCGATCAAACCAAACCAGTAAGTTACCTGCCGCCCTACCCGGCAGATGTAGTCCCCGGGCTGCGCCAGCGTTACCACCAAAGTCCCGCACACCTGCGCCCATTCGTCGGGCGACAAACTGCTGCGCCACGGAATGCTGACCTCCTCCTCCGGCGTCAATGGCCGGGCCCGTTCACTGAGTCGTTGCACAGATGTTGAGGTATTCATCAGGGAAAGTCCTAGGCAGAACAACCCCTAGATTGTCGTCGTAATGACAACATAACGTCAAACCATTGACTACAGTGCAACCCACAGATAAGCCCTCAAGCCCACTTGAGAGGCCACCCAGGAGATGACATGCGGACAACGTTCCCCCGATTGCTGCTTGAGCACGCGGCCCAACGGCCCCAGGCTGCTGCCATGCGCGAAAAGGAATACGGCATTTGGCAAACCACCACTTGGCAACAAATGGCGGTGCTGGTAAAGCATTTGGCATGCGGCCTGCACCAGCTGGGCCTGCAGCGGGGCGAACACTTGATCGTGGTGGGCGCCAACCGGCCCAGTTTGTACGCCACCATGCTGGCAGCGCAGGCTTTGGGCGCCATTCCGGTGCCGCTGTATCAAGACGCCGTGGCCACCGAATGCGTTTTTCCCATCAACAACGCCGAAGTGCGGTTTGCGGTGGTGGAAGACCAGGAACAGGTCGACAAAATGCTCGAAATCCGCGAGCAATGCCCGCAGCTTGCGCACGTGCTGTTTGACGACCCGCGCGGCCTGCGCAACTACGACGAACCCGGCTTGGCCGGCCTGAGGGAAGTGGCCGCGGCCGGCAAAGTCTTCAGCGAAGAACACCCCGACTTCTTCCAGGACACGGTCAACCAAGCCCAGCCCGACGACGTGGCCGCCATGTTCTTTACCTCGGGCACCACCGGCAACCCCAAGGGCGTGGTGCACACGCATTACACCCTGCTCAACCGGGCCGAAGTCGGTGCCAAGTTCGACAAACTGGGGCCCAACGAGGAAGTGCTGGCCTACCTGCCCCCTGCCTGGATTGGCCAAAACATATTCAGCTACGCGCAGTGGCTGGCCTGTGGCTACGTGGTCAACTGCCCCGAATCGGCCGCCACAGTCACCATCGACCTCAAAGAAATCGGCCCCACCTACTACTTTGCCCCGCCCCGGGTGTTCGAAGGCTTGCTCACCAGCGTGATGATCCGCATGGAAGACGCCAGCGCCCTCAAACGCAAAATGTTCCACGCTTTCATGAGTGTGGCGCGCAAAGTAGGCCCGCAACTGATGGATGGCAAACCCGTGGGCCTGGCCGACAAGCTGAAGTACGGCCTGGGCAATTTGCTGGTTTATGGCCCCTTGCGCAACACCCTGGGGTTTTCGCGGGTGCGGGTGGCTTACACGGCGGGTGAGGCCATTGGCCCCGACTTGTTCAGCTTCTACCGCAGCATAGGCATCAACCTCAAGCAGCTGTACGGCTCCACCGAAACCGCGGTGTTTGTGTGCCTGCAACCCGACCATGAGGCCAAAGCCGACACCGTGGGGGTGCCGTGCGAAGGTGTGGAAATCAAACTGGCCGACAACGGCGAAATTTTGGTCAAGTCGCCCGGCTTGCTCAAAGAATATTACAAAAACGACAAAGCCACCGCCGAAGTGCTCAATGCCGATGGCTGGTACCACACCAGCGACGCAGGGTTCATTGACGCCAACGGGCACCTCAAGATCATTGACCGCGTAAAAGACGTGGGCCGCCTGCAAGGTGGCGCCAACGACGGCGCCATGTTTGCGCCCAAATACGTCGAGAACAAGCTCAAGTTTTTCTCGCACATCAAAGAGGTGGTGGCCTTTGGCGACAAGCGCGACAAGGTGTGCGTGATGATCAACATCGACTTTGACGCCGTGGGCAACTGGGCCGAGCGCCGCAACCTGCCCTATGCCGGCTACACCGATCTGGCCCAAAAGCCGCAGGTGTACGACCTCATCAAAGAATGCGTGCAAAAAGTCAACGCCGACCTGAGCCGCGACGAACTGCTGGCCGGCAGCCAGGTGAGCCGCTTTTTGGTGTTGCACAAAGAACTGGATGCAGACGACGGCGAACTCACCCGCACCAACAAAGTCCGCCGGGGCTTTATTGGCGACAAATACGGCGTGCTGGTCGAAGCCTTGTACGAAGGCCTGAACGAGCAATTCATTGAAACGCAGGTGAAGTTTGAAGACGGCCGCACTGGCAAGGTGAGTGCCACCCTCAAGCTCATGGACGCTCAAACCTACCCCGCCATGAAGCATGCGGCCTGAGCCGGCGCGTTAGTCAAGGACCCACACACCCATGGCCCACAAAAAAATCGGCGACGTCATCCTCGACGTTCAGAACATCAGTCTGCGGTTCGGCGGCGTCAAAGCGCTCACCGACATCTCGTTCAACGTCAAGGAACACGAGATCCGCTCCATCATTGGCCCCAACGGTGCCGGCAAAAGCTCGATGCTCAACTGCATCAACGGGGTTTACACGCCACAAGAAGGCTCCATCACGTTCCGGGGGCAAACCTTCAAGCACATGAACAGCCGGCAGGTGGCCGAAATGGGCATTGCCCGCACCTTCCAGAACCTCGCCCTTTTCAAAGGCATGAGCGTGATCGACAACATCATGACCGGGCGCAACCTGCACATCAAGAGCAACCTGTTGCTGCAAGCACTGCGCATAGGCCCGGCCCAACGCGAGGAAGAAGCCCACCGCGAAAAGGTCGAGCAAATCATCGACTTTTTGGAAATTCAGGCCTTCCGCAAAACGCCTGTGGGGCAACTGCCTTACGGGCTGCAAAAGCGGGTGGACTTGGGCCGCGCCCTGGCCATGGAGCCTCAAGTGCTGCTGCTGGACGAACCCATGGCCGGCATGAACGTTGAAGAGAAACAGGACATGTGCCGTTTCATCCTCGACGTGAACGACGAATTCGGCACCACCATCGTCCTGATCGAGCACGACATGGGCGTGGTGATGGACATCTCTGACCGCGTGGTGGTGCTGGACTACGGCAAAAAAATTGGCGACGGGCCACCCGACGAAGTCCGCGCCAACGAAGAAGTCATCAGCGCCTACTTGGGCACCAGCCACTGATCGCGTTCACAAGGAAACAGACAAATGGGATTTTTCCTCGAAACCCTGTTCGGCGGCCTCA
>JBDKEX010000020.1:0-7075 GCA_039798985.1 Pseudomonadota bacterium
CCGAAGCGCAACGCAAGTCACTTGGGTAACATTGGGTTATGAACTCTACTTTGACACACCTGATTGACAACAACCGCGCCTGGGCCGCCCGCATGGAGCAGCAGCGCCCAGGTTTTTTTGCGTCGCTGGTGGGCCAACAAAGCCCCAAGTATTTGTGGATAGGGTGCTCCGACAGCCGTGTCCCAGCCAATGAAATCATTGCCCTGGAACCAGGCGAAGTGTTTGTTCACCGCAACGTGGCCAACGTGGTGGTGCACTCGGATTTGAACGCTTTGTCGGTGATCCAGTACGCGGTGGACATGCTCAAGGTCGAGCACATCATGGTGGTGGGGCACTATGGTTGCGGCGGTGTGTTGGCCACACTCAGCGGTACGCGTGTGGGTTTGGCCGACAACTGGTTGCGCCATGTGCACGATGTGAAGCTGCGTCACCGCCAGCGGCTGGACCACCTGCCCGTGCAAGAACAACAAGACGTGCTGTGCGAGATGAACGTGATCGAGCAGGTGGGCAACGTGGCGCTCACCAATATTTTGCAAGACGCGTGGGGGCGCGGCCAAAAGGTGGCGGTGCACGGCTGGTGCTACGGTTTGAAAGACGGCTTGGTAAAAGACCTGGGTGTGAGCATGAGCCACCCAGGCGAGGTGGTGAGCGTGTTTCGCAACGCGCTGCGGCGTTACCCCCGCTGCAACCCACCATTGGAATAAACACCACTGACACCAGGAGACCCCCGACATGACCCCGCAACCCGATTTCATCGTCATTGTGGGTGCTGCACGCACCCCCATGGGCAGCTTTCAAGGCGACTTTGCCAGCCTGGCCGCACATGACCTAGGTGGCGCGGCCATAGCCGCAGCGGTGGAGCGCGCAGGCGTATCGCCCGACCGGGTAACCGAGGTGATTTTTGGCAATTGCCTGATGGCCGGGCAAGGCCAGGCGCCTGCGCGGCAGGCTGCCTTCAAAGGCGGCCTGCCCCAAAGCGCCGGCGCGGTCACGCTCAGCAAAATGTGTGGTTCGGGCATGCGTGCGGCCATGTTTGCGCACGACATGTTGCTGGCCGGCAGCCACGAGGTGCTGGTGGCCGGTGGCATGGAGAGCATGACCAACGCCCCCTACCTGCTGCCCAAGGCGCGGGGCGGATATCGCATTGGCCACGACCGGATTTTTGACCACATGATGCTTGACGGCCTGGAGGATGCCTACCAGCCCGGTCGCAGCATGGGCACCTTTGGCGAGGAATGCGCGGCCAAATACCAGTTCACCCGCTCCAGCCAAGACGCCTTTGCCCAGGCCAGCGTGGCCCGGGCCCAGTCGGCCATCGCGTCCGGTGCGTTTGCGGCCGAAATCACGCCCGTTACGGTGAGCACCCGCACCGGCGACCGTGTGGTCAGCACCGACGAGGGCCCGGGCAAAATCAAACTCGACAAAATTCCCACGCTCAAACCCGCGTTCAAAAAAGACGGCACCATCACCGCGGCTTCCAGCTCCAGCATCAACGACGGCGCAGCTGCCTTGGTGATGATGAAAGCGAGCACCGCCGAGCGCTTGGGTTGCAAGCCACTGGCCCGCCTGGTGGCGCACGCCACCCACGCCCAGGCCCCCGAATGGTTCGCGACCGCGCCGGTGGGTGCCAGCCAGCTGGTGCTCGCCAAAGCCGGCTGGACGGTGGACGACGTGGACCTCTGGGAAATCAACGAGGCGTTTGCAGTGGTGCCCATGGCCTTGATGGCCGAACTCAACCTGCCGCACGAGAAAGTGAACGTGAACGGTGGCGCCTGCGCACTGGGTCACCCCATTGGGGCGAGCGGCGCACGCATCATGGTGACGCTGATCCAGGCATTGCGGTCACGTGGCCTCAAAAAAGGTGTGGCCACTTTGTGCATTGGGGGCGGCGAAGCCACCGCGGTGGCCCTGGAACTGGTGTGAGGCAGCCCCCATGTTGCTGACCCAAGACCAGGAAATGATCCGCGATGCGGTGCGCGCTTTTGCCCAGGAGCAGCTGTGGCCCCACGCCGCCGAATGGGACAAAACCCACCATTTTCCCCAAGCGGCGCACCAGGGCCTGGCCCAGCTGGGGGCCTATGGCATTTGCGTGCCCGAGGCTTATGGCGGTGCCGGGTTGGATTACCTCAGCTTGGCCGTGGTGCTGGAAGAAATAGCGGCCGGAGACGGGGGCGTCAGCACCACGATCAGTGTCACCAATTGCCCGGTCAACGCGATTTTGATGCGCTATGGCAACGAGGCCCAAAAACAGCGCTGGCTGGTGCCCTTGGCCCAGGGCGAGTTGTTGGGGGGCTTTTGCCTCACCGAACCGCATGTGGGCTCCGACGCCTCCAGCTTGCGCACCACCGCAGTCAAAGAGGGTGACGCTTACCTGATCAATGGCGTCAAGCAGTTCATCACCAGCGGAAAAAATGGCGATGTGATGGTGGTGATTGCCGTGACCGACAAAAGCGCAGGCAAGAAAGGCATGAGCGCATTTTTGGTGCCCACTTCAACGCCCGGTTACCAGGTGGCTCGTCTGGAAGACAAGCTGGGCCAGCACAGCAGCGACACCGCGCAAATCAATTTTGACAACTGCCGCATCCCTGCTGACCACTTGATTGGCCAGGAGGGTGAGGGCTACAAAATCGCCCTGAGCGCTCTGGAGGGCGGACGCATTGGCATTGGTGCACAAAGCGTGGGCATGGCCCGCAGTGCGTTGGAGGTGGCGATTGGCTACGCCAAACAACGCGAAAGTTTTGGCCAGCCCATTTTCAACCACCAGGCGGTGGGTTTCAGGTTGGCCGAATGCGCCACGCAGCTCGAAGCTGCCCGACAGCTGATTTGGCACGCCGCTGCCTTGCGCGATGCTGGGCGCCCGTGCCTGAAAGAGGCCGCCATGGCCAAACTGTTTGCCAGCGAAACCGCTGAAAAAGTGTGCTCCGTGGCGATTCAAACGCTGGGGGGCTACGGGGTGGTCAGCGACTTCCCGGTGGAACGCATCTACCGCGATGTGAGGGTGTGCCAGATCTACGAAGGCACCAGCGACGTGCAGAAGATCATCATCCAGCGGGCGTTGTAGCAGGGGCTGCGCTTGGAGGCGGCATAATCGTCTGCCAAATAAACATGTCGTTGTGGAAGCCTGCATGGTGGGTTTTATGCCGTTATTTCCTTTCAAGAACATCATCTTTCTGGGTGCGGCCTGGTTGAAACCGGTATAGTGTGACGCTTATGTCATTTGAATCACCTTCGTCCCAAACACGTGCCGATGGTGTGTTCACGTTCGACGCCGACGAGCTGCAAAAAAGCAAAAGCAATCGTGCCCGTCGTTTGCACACGGTGCAAATTCCAAGTCTGCGCCTGGTGGGCTTTGCGCTGCTTTCGGTGGTGGCGCTGTTGTTCGATCTGGCCCAGGCAGAGGGCGTTCGGTGGGATGTTTGGGCGCGCTTGGTGCTGCTCAACCTGGGCTATGCGGCTGTTTCTTGGGGCTTGGTTCGGGCCTTTTATGGCAAAACAGGCCGGTTTGACCTGACGCTGATCTTCCAGCACATTGACATTGTGGTGTGGCTGGCCACGCTGAATTTCGTGGAAAACGCCCAGTTGATGTGGGCGTTGTTTTTGTTGGCCCGGGTGGGCGACTCGATCGGCTTTGGCTTCAGGCGGGCCATCTATTTCAACCATGTGGTGGTTGGGATTTACCTGGCCTACACCGTGGGCTATGCATGGTCAGGCGGAGATGAGCTGCGCCTGGGGGAGCGTTTGGTGGTGGCGGGTGCCATGTACGCCATCGGTTTTTACATCTCGCTGGCTGCCTTGACCACCACACGGCTGAGGAATCGCAGCACAGCGGCCGTGCGGCATGCGCGCGAGCTGTTGGCCGAACTTCAGGCAAAGACCCGAGACTTGGAGGCACAAGCGGTTGCCCTGCGCCAAGCACGCGAGGAATCTGAGACCGCCAACAAAGCCAAATCGGCTTTTTTGGCCACCATGAGCCATGAGATCCGAACCCCCATGAATGGCGTGATTGGGATGGCCGATTTGTTGCGCCATACCAAGTTGACCGAGCAACAGGCGGATTACCTGGGCGTGATTCGCAGCAGCGGTCAGAGCTTGATGGTCATCATCAACGATATTTTGGATTACTCCAAGATCGAGTCCGGCAAAATGGAGTTGGAGTGCCGGTCCTTTGACTTGCGCGCCGCCATCAAGGCATGCGTGGATTTGCTGATGCCACGCGCCCAAGAAAAAGGGCTGAGCTTGACGGCCACTGTGGCCGACAACGTGCCTCAGTGGGTCGAAGGCGACGAGGTGCGTTTCAAGCAGGTGGTGATGAATCTGCTGTCAAACGCCCTCAAGTTCACCTTGCGTGGCGAGGTGAACGTGTGGGCAGGCAACAAAAGCGCACCTGACGGAACCGCTACCCTGGTGTTCCAGGTGCGCGATACCGGCATTGGCATGGATACGCAGCAGCTGGAAAAATTGTTCTTGCCTTTTTCGCAGGTCGATTCCAGCGTGGCTCGCAAGTTTGGGGGCACCGGTTTGGGTCTGGCCATATCCAGGCGCCTGGTTCAAGCCATGGGGGGCGATTTGCGTGTGCAAAGCACCGCCGGTTTGGGCAGCACTTTCCAGTTCACTTGGCCTGCGCAAGAGGTGCCGCCACCGCTGGCCAGCGCAGACACCGACTTCCACCACATTGAGGGCGCCGGCAAGGGTCTGGGCAAAAACTCTGAAACGGCGGGCGCAGCACCCGAAGCAGAGCGCGTGCTGTCGGTGTTGCTGGTTGAAGACAACTTGGTGAACCAAAAGGTCGCCACGGCCATGCTGCAACGGCTGGGGCACACGGTGGAAGTGGCCAACCACGGCCGAGAAGCCTTGGACCGCATGGCCGAGCAGCGCTTTGACCTGGTGTTGATGGATGTGCAAATGCCCATCATGGACGGTTTGGAGGCCACGCGCGAGGCTGTGCGGCTGTGGCCTGACGTGAAGCGCCCGCCCATCATTGGATTGAGCGCAAACGCCATGACCGAAGACCGGGAGGCGGGTCGCCAGGCAGGTATGGATGGTTATTTGAGCAAACCCTTCACGGGCAAAGACCTGAAAAGCATGATTTTCGACTTGCGCCATTTGGCGCGGGACTTGCCTTCCAAGTGACGCTCATGGGTGCCAAACAGCCTTGTCCATGCGGACGGTTGGACGGGCGGGGTCGTGCGTTGCTGTATGCGCACTGCTGCGGCCTGTACCACCCCATGGCCGGCGTGTTTGCGCCAGATGCGTGCAGCCTGATGCGGTCGCGGTACAGCGCTTTTGTGCTGGGCGATCTGCCCTATTTGCGTTGGACGTGGCACCCCAGTACCTGCCCGGACGACTTGACTTTGGAGCCAGCAGTGAAGTGGTTGGGCTTGGAAATCAGGCGCGTGGTGCTGGTGGATGAAGACCACGCGCAAGTGGAGTTTGTGGCGCGCTCTCGCGTGGCGGGGTGTGGGCAACGCCTGCACGAAGTCAGTCGCTTTGTGAAAGAAGGCGGGCGTTGGCTCTATCTGGACGGTGACATCAGGTGAATTGCGCGATGTTTGAAGCCGTGTTGTTTGACTGCGATGGAGTGCTGGTGGACAGCGAGCCCATCACCAACGGTGTGCTGCGCGACATGCTGGAAGAAGCCGGGTGGCGTTTAACGCCGCAGGAGTGCATGCAAATTTTTGTGGGCAAAGCGGTGCGCGATGAGCGAACCCTGATTGAAGCCCGCACCCGCCGCCCTTTGACCGAAGAGTGGATGCAGATGTTTTACGCGCGCCGCAATGTGCGGCTGCTGGCCGAACTGCAGGTGGTGCCCGGCGCGTTGGAGGCAGTAGCGGCTGCACATGCATACACCGCTGGCCGAATCGCCTGTGCCTCGGGCGCGGACCGGCACAAGGTGGAATTTCAAATCGACAAAGCGGGCATGCGCCGCTATTTTGAGCAGCGCATATTCAGTGGGCACGAGTGCGCGCGGTCCAAGCCCGCACCCGACGTGTACCTGGCGGCTGCGGCTTGTGTGGCTGTGGCGCCGGCCCTGTGCCTGGTGGTTGAAGACACCGTGACGGGCGTGACCGCCGGCGTGGCTGCAGGTGCCACGGTGTGGGCTTACTGCCCGCAACCGCAGGCGGCGCCCGCCTTGCTCCAAGCCGGTGCGGCCCGCATGTTCCCCCACATGGCCGACCTGGCCGCCGCCTTGGCCTGAGCTGCTTTAGGCGTGCAAAAACACCCGGGCTTTTTTGGGCGAAACCACCAGTTTTTCGCCCTCTTGAAAGCCCAATTCCCGAAAACGGTCGGCTGAAATTTGCGCTTCGATCAGGGGGTCGTGGCCGGAGGGGGCGTTCGCGTCCAGGGGCCACAACTCCAGCCGCGCAATCGGCCCCACCACAATCGCGCGCTGCAGCTCGGCCACAATGCCGGTTGCACCGGGCGTGTATCGCTCCACTTCCAGGTCGTGTGGGCGCACATAGGCAAAGGCCCGGGCGTTTTGGGCGTCCTGGTGTTCGGGGGTGTCAATCGCCACGCCATCCAGGTGCAGCAGGCCTTCGTGGGCGCGGCCGTGGAACAGGTTCACATCGCCCAAAAAGCCGTAGACGAAGGGGCTGGCCGGGTGGTCCCACACGTCCTGCGGCGAACCCACCTGCTCGACCACACCGCTGTTCATCAGCACCACGCGGTCGGCCACTTCCAGCGCTTCTTCCTGGTCATGGGTCACAAAAATACTGGTCACATGCAGATCGTCGTGCAGGCGGCGCAACCAGCGGCGCAGCTCCTTGCGTACCTTGGCGTCCAGCGCGCCAAAAGGCTCGTCCAGCAAAAGCACCTGCGGCTCCACGGCCAGTGCGCGCGCCAGGGCAATGCGCTGGCGCTGGCCGCCCGAGAGCTGCGCCGGGTAGCGGTCAGAGAGCCAGTCCAGCTGCACCAGGCCCAGCAAATCGTGTACTTTTCGCTTGATGATGTCTTCACTCGGGCGGGTGGCGCGCGGCTTCATGCGCAGACCAAACGCCACGTTGTCGAACACCGTCATGTGGCGAAACAGCGCGTAGTGCTGGAACACGAAACCCACGTTGCGCTCGCGCACATG